>CANOWY010000026.1 GCA_947571135.1 uncultured Mycoplasmatota bacterium | reverse complement strand
GCAGTAGGTGCAACAGGACCAACAGGTCCACAAGGTATTCAAGGTTTACCTGGAGCAGTAGGTGCAACAGGACCAACGGGACCAACAGGTCCACAAGGTATTCAAGGTTTACCTGGAGCAGTGGGTGCAACAGGACCAACAGGACCCACTGGGCCTGCAGGAGAAAGTGGAGCAGGACTATCTGCTTTTGGTGGAAAATACAATGCAACTACACAACCAATTTCTTTAGTTGCTAGTGTACCAACTGCCATAACACTTTCAACTAATATGCCAGTAAATAATGTAGGATATGTAACTGCAAATAGTGTGACAGTCAATGAAGCAGGAGATTATGAAATCAATTTTTCTGCCAATGTAACTTCTACAAATTCTGCTACTATTTCCCTTAATATAAGAGAAAATGGAGTTCCAATAGATTCTGCTATGATTACAAATACATTCTCTGATGGAGAAAATAGAATATATAGTGGTAGTGTAATTAGAACTCTTGCAGTAGGAGATGTTATTGATATGGCAATTACCCCAATAGAAACAGCAACTGGCTCAGTAAACAATGCAGCATTAAGTATAAAAAAATTGAATTAATAAGAATAGAAATCAAGTATTTTTTAAACAAGTACTTGATTTTTTAATCCTCATTTATTTGTTCTTTAATATTATTTAATTCTTGATATATTTTATCAATCGCATCTAGTAAAAACTCAACTTCCATTCTTTGATTTTGATTGCTTTTGTTATTATCGCTAGTAAAAGGACTGCCTCCATTTTTATGTTTGTGACTATTAATATTGATATTACTATTTTCTAGTCTAGATTCAATTAATTGTTGTTGTGCAGCATTTGTATCTAAGTATTGACCGAGTAACATAAACCAGTTGCCTAAAGAGTTCTGTTCGTTAGCACTTAAATCTCCAACAAGTACTAGTCCTATTGCAACTGCAATTAGGTTGTAAGTAGTAGGGTGTATATTAGGAGGAAAATTATTTAGCATGATTTGTCCTCCTTTTATTTAATTGTATTCATTAAGTACTTTTAAAATTAATAGGGAAGATAGTTGATTTTTTTAAATATTATGATATTATCTTATTAGGCCGATTTAGTACAGTGGCAGTACAGATGCATGGTAAGCATCAGAGGACAGTTCAATTCTGTCAATCGGCACCATTGAGGTTAAAAGTCGCACTTTAGCGATTTTCATATATAAAGTTCATAGTATTTGATATTATGGGCTTTTTCATTATTTTAAAGGAGTTGATGAATACTTATGAAAATGACCATAGAACAATTAAAGTTTCCTTGTGAAATTAAAAATAAACTAAAAATGAAAGTTAGTATTTGTAATCTTGATGTTAATTATATTGACGGACATCTTATAAAATTTGATAAAAATAAATTTACGATATTACAAATTGAGGTATAGAAATGTATCTCTTTTTTATTTATAGTAAGGAGGTGTCAATGAATGCGTTTTTTAAACTATTAATTCCTCAATTATTAGAAAATTTTAAAGATGAAACGAAAGTTTTAAAGTTTATCCTCTAAAACAATAAAACAAGAATATGTAAGTCTATTAAGTTAATATATAAAAGAAACTGAAACTAAATAATTAACTGTATTAACATTTGTATATACAATTTCTCCTTTTAAAAATAAGGAATTTGAGTTATAGAAATTCCATTTGTATATACAAAAAGTTACTTTTGTACATACATTTTGCAAGTGCGAAATAGGTATTGGTGCACGAAAAAGTGTTAAAAAGTCTTTATTTATAAGGCTTCTAAGATTTCGTGGTGTTTTCTCATATCCTGTTGTATTTTTTTTTCTATATTTTTTGAAGTAAAAATTTTGAAAATAATGAAAAATAGCCATAATCATGCTGAATAATTTAGTCCAAAATGGTATAATAGAAATATATCAAAGTGATGTAGAAATAGTAATTTAAAGGAGAAAAATGAAATGACAAGTTTTGATCGAGTAAAGGAATATTATAATATTTTTAATGAAGATGAAAGGCTTATGAATGATAATAGTGGCAGACTTGAATTTGAAATGACTATGAAAAAATTACAAAAATATTTACCTGAAGTTACATCTGCTACAATATTAGACTTAGGAGGAGCAACAGGAGTATATACTTTTCCATTGGCTGAAAAGGGTTATAAAATTTATTTGGCGGATTTATCAGAAACATTAATTTCACAAGCAAAGGATAAATTATTAAAAAATCCTAACGAAAATATTATTTCATGTGATGTTGTAAATGCTATTGACTTAAGTGTTTATAGCGATGAACAGTTTGATGTAGTTCTACTTTTTGGACCTTTATATCATTTGTTGGAAGAACAAGAAAGAAATAATTGTTTAAAAGAAGTCTACAGAGTTCTTAAAAAAGGTGGCCTAGTTTTTGCTAGTTTTATTCCTTATCTTTCTGGTAGTATAGCAATTATAGATAGGTATTTTAGACATCCAGAACAAGTCAATAAAGAGAATCTTAAAGAGGTATTTAACTCAGGAAAATTCAATAATAGTTCAAATAAAGGATTTCAAGAAGGGTACTATCCTACTTCGACTGAAATGGAGGAGTTATTTAATAAAAACAATTTTAACAAGATTTCTATTTCATCAATAAGAGGATTTGCTTATGAGAAAGAAGATAATTTATATAATATTCAAGATGAAGAAATGTTTAATGAAATAATCAAACTTATAGAAAAGACATCAGAGTCAAAAGAAATTATAGAAACTTGTGGTCATGCAATGTATGTTGGTTCAAAAAAATAATAAAATAACATCAGTACAATGGATAGAAACATAATTTAAAAATAACTCGATTTGTGTAATAATATATTGTATTAAAATTATAATAACGATGTAATAAATACATCAAATATCAATGAACTTATTTTTTTACTGGTGAGTGCAAACCCTCATCAGTAAACGCACTAGATTGATAGAAAACTCGAAACTTAAAAGTTCGAGTTTTAATATGCTATATTTTATGGTAGAATAACCGAAAAAAGTTGTAAAGGAATAGGTGTTATGTTGTATTCGTATCAAGAATTAGAAGAAATGAAAAAGAATGGGATTGTTTTAAACTGGGAAGAAATTTCTAAAGAACAATTAGAAAAACTATTTATAGAGGGACATGTTCCAAATGGGTTGATTGCAGATTTGTATGGTGTAAGTAAAGATCAAGTTCGTTCCAAAAGAAGAAAATGGAATATTTCTCAAAAATCTGCTAAATATATATATGCTCGTTATACAGAAGAAAACAGTTCTTTATTTGCTATGTTAAATGATAGTTCTAGGGAAAGACTATGGCAAGAAGAAAACATTGATTTTATTGCAAAAGCGCTGACGCATTATGTCTTTCGAAATGGACCAGTAGAGAATATGCATTCTATGGGAAAACTAGAAGAAAGCGATATGAAGACATTAAATAAATACATGGTAAATAAAATAGCAGGATTGTTAAAACTTGCAATGGATGGTGAGTGGTTAAAAATAGAGTTACTTTGTAATGCCTTACGTTATTTTGGAACAGATTGGGATTCTATAGAGATAGATACAAAAGAAATTGATATGATTTTTAATAATCGTATGGGTTTTGAAGAAGAGGAGAACTTGTAGAACAATAAAGGATTGCGTTAGTAAAAGAAATTATATAGAATAGAAAAAATTATTAAGAGGGATTGAAAACTCTTTTTCTTTTGTCATAAAAAATCCATTCGAGGAAACAATAGTACTGGTGAAGTATTTATGATTTACGATTATGAAATTAAGCAAAAAAATAAAGAAAAGATATTGTATATTTATTTGGACATGAACCAAGAATTTGCTAAGTTGAATGCTAAAAAGAAAAAGAAAAAATTAAAAGAAATGGTAGAAGAATATATTCAAAAGAATAAAATTGCATTTACGGGAGCAACAGTTGCCATTTTGGTTAGTGGGTATGTTGTTGGTACTCTTATGGTCGAGAATCCTAAAAAGAATGAGAGTCCTTACCAACAATTAAATACTTATACTATTTCTACGTTAATGAAAAACAAAGAAGATATTCCTATTTTGGATAATGATAAAATAGAAAGCAAGAATGAGCAAGAAGAAGTAAAACAAGAAACCGAAAATACCAATCAAACGCAAAAAAAGTCAGAAGTGATAAAAGCAACGTCTAGTTCTAAACCTGTTTCTAAGGAAAACAATAGTACTAATAGTGTTATAAACAATAAAATGGAAGAAGACTCTCAAGTAGAGGAAGAAGTCCAAACACTTGTTACTATTTATAGAGCGAATGGTACGATTTTAAATTTGGAATTAGAAGAGTATGTGATTGGAGTAGTCGGTGCAGAAATGCCAGCCTCTTTTCATGTAGAAGCCTTAAAAGCCCAAGCAGTACTTGCTCGTACGTATGCTTTGCGTGCTTTAGAAAAAAATATTCGTTTAACAGATAATTCAAGTACTCAGAATTATAAAAGCAATGAGGAACTTCAAAAAATGTGGGGAAGTAGTTATACAACATATTATAATAAAATTAAAAATGCCATAGAGCAAACCAAAGGTATCTTTCTAACCTATAAGGGAGAAATTGTAGAGGCTGTTTATCATTCGACTAGTAACGGTCGAACAGAAGATGCAAAAAACGTATGGGGAAATAGTGTTCCCTATTTGGTAAGTGTTGTAAGTCCATATGATACTACGAGTTCTGTATTTCTTTTTGAGAAAAGTTTTTCTTATGAAGAACTATCCAATTTGTTAGGAATCATTATTACTTATGATACTTCTTTTGAAGTTCAAAGTTTGACAGAAGGAAATCGGGTTCAAAACATCCAAATTGATACACAAGTTTATAATGGAGTAACTTTACGTAATTTACTTGGTTTACGTTCTGCTACTTTTGAGGTTGTCAAAAATGAAAATGGTGTTACATTTGTAACACAAGGATATGGCCATGGGGTAGGGATGAGTCAATATGGAGCCAATGGTATGGCAAAAAACGGAAGTACTTATGCAAGTATTTTAAAACATTATTACCAAGGAATTACAATAAGCCATAATTAGGTAAAACTTCGTTTAAGGCATCACTCACGAGTTTACTTATAGTAGTTACATATTCTTCTATGTCTTTAGTAGATAAAAAATAAGTTTTATTGTCAATTACTAATTCTATCGCTGTAGGAATACCAATTGTTATAATGGGAATGCCCATTGTTTTTTTATTTATCTCTTGATTCCAACCTTTTAAACCACTTCCTGGACTTATTCCTTTTGTGGTTATTTCTAAGGAATGATTTAAATATGTTGTACTTTTACATACAAACGCATCAATACAAATTAGAATATCAGGTTTTATACTTTTAATAACGCTTTTGATAATTTTGGAAGTGTCAATTCCTGTCTCAATGAAAGCACCAGGTTCTAAGGCAGAGATTCTATTTTCTTGTGAATCAATTCCCAGTTGGTTTATAAAAGCATTAACATGTAATTTTTTTAAGGCTTGTGGTCCTATTGCATCGGAGGTAAAGTTGTCATTGCCTAGTCCTACAACAAAAAAATGTGTTTTATTTGGAAGTTTTTCTTGGTTTAAAAAGTAAATCAGTGCCTTTTTCAGTTCTTTTTTTATTCTGCTTTTTTCATTTAGGTTTTTAAAGAGAATGCAAATCGTATTCTTAGAATTTTTTTGTTTTGGATTTCTTTCTAGTTTTAAATCACTTCTAGTTCCTGTTATTTTCATATTCATCACATTTTTAGTATTGCAAAAAAATAGTATTTCATTTACATAAAGAATGATTTTTGGGAAAAATTAGTAAAAGGTGATGTTATGAGTCTATGGGGAAAAGATTTAAATCAGACGCGTTTGCCTTCTTTGGAAGGAGAAAAAAAGATAGATATTTTAATTATTGGAGGAGGCATTGCGGGTCTTACCACTTTGTATTATTTAAAAGATTATCCGAATGCTTGTTTAGTAGATGCTAGTTTAATAGGAGAAGGTGTTACGAAAAATACAACAGGAAAACTTACGTTTTTACAAAATACAATTTATAGTGACCTTGCAAAAAATATAGATTATGATACTGCTGTTTCTTATTTAGAATCGCAAAAACTAGCCATAGAGTTAGTCAAAGAAATTATAGAGAAAGAAAAAATAGATTGTCACTTAGAAAAAGTAAAATCTTTTGTTTTTACTAATAAAGAAAAAGAAATAAAAAAATTGCAAGAAGAAAGTGCTTTTCTTACTTCGCAAGGTATTGAAGTGAACAATGAAGATTTGCCACTAAATATTCCTTATTTATCTTCCATAAGTGTAAAAGATACTTATGTCTTTCATCCTATTTTCTATCTTAATCATTTAAAAAATTTATTGAAAGATAAAATCTATGAATATACAAAAATTACAAAGATAAAGCAAAAACGTGGAAAATATATTTGCTATGGTGAAGGCGTTAAAATTACGGCTTCTAAAGTAGTAGTGGCTTGTCATTATCCTTTTTTCTTACTGCCTTTTTGTTTGCCTTTAAAGTCCCATATTGAAAAATCGTATATAATAGCAAGAAAAGTAGAAAAAAATCCTAAGTTCTCTGCAATAAATGTGACAAATCCTAGTATTTCAGTTCGTTTCTATGAAGATGAAAGTGGCAGTTATGAAATTTGTCTTTCTAGTTCCCATAAGACTTCTAAAAACCAAGATGATGTAAAGAATTTTAAGAATGTCAAAAGAATTTTTAATATTAAGGAGGAAGATGTAGTTGCTTTTTGGAGTAACGTAGATATTATTACAGATGATAAACTTCTCTTTATTGGAAAATTGAAAAAAAACTTTTATGTAGCCTGCGGTTTTAATACTTGGGGGATGACAAATGGAATTTTGTCTGGGTTTATTTTAAATAAAGCAATTCGAGGAGAAAAAATGCCTTATGAAGATTTGTTCTTGCCTCATCGCAGTAATTTTTATCAAACAAAAAACTTTTTTCCTAATTTATTCGGCAGTACTGTATCTTTTATCGGAAGTAAGAGAAGAAATAAAGATTGGTATAAAGAAAACTTAGTATTTACAAAGAGAAATGGGAAACCCATCGCCATTTATACAGACAAAGAAGGAAAAAAACACACTGTTTGTACTACTTGTCCCCATATGGGATGTAGTTTGATTTTTAATGAAAAAGAATACACTTGGGATTGTCCTTGTCATAGTTCTAGGTTTACATTGGATGGGGAATGTATAAAAGGACCGAGTACAAAAGATATTACATATAGAGAGTAGTTAATTTTTTATAAGACTTAATTTTTTGATTTTTTCTTGTAAGTTTTGGTACCCATCTTGCATAAAAGTAATACCATGATCTGTTAGATTTTTCTCTAAGTTGTTTGTTTTATTATATCGAATCGCTTCAAATTCATGAAATGAAAATTCTTTATCTTGATGATATAGTTTTTCTAAATCTAAATTTGCTAGAAAAGAAAGTGTATAGGTGACCAGGTCTTGTGGATCTTCGAGTAAATATTCACATAGTGTATCTTCATTAATTTGTAAAGGAAAAAGATTTTTTACTAACTGTTGATTTAAATTTTCTATTTGAATTTCCTTTTGGTTATTAAAAAGAAAAATTGCTAAAGATAATACATAAAAACTTGTACTTGCTTCTACTGTACTTAAAAACTCATAGTACTCTAATATTTCTAATGTTCTAGAGGATACAATATTTTTTTCCTTTAAAAACATACGAGAAAGAAAATCAAAATGATATCCTTCTAATTCAAAAAGATATTGAGAACAATTATTTAAAGAGATGTTAGTATCCGAAGACATATAAATACCATGTGCAATTTCATGGTTTAAAGTGCAAAAATCATTAATTGTGTTCTCTCTTTCAATTAGATAAAATGGTTGATAGTAAGGATAATAGAAAGGATATGTCGAACCTACATAATAGTTTAATGTTTCGTTATTTTGTATACGTAAAATTCCTTCTTCTTTACTTAAGTATTTATCTACAAGAGATACATATTTTTTATTTGGAATCCAATTGAAAAAGTCATGAGACATGGCAATAAGTTCCTCATTTGTTAAGTTTAGTTCAGGAATATTTAGATTTTCTGCAGCCATTCTAAAGTTTTGAAGAACATAAACTGAATTTCTAACCCATTTTCTAATAATATTTGGAATTTTTTCAAAATCTGCTAAAGTACTTTTAGGCAAAAATTCGGTTTTATCAACATATGTTGGGCAATCATCAAATGAAAAAATATCTTTTTCGTTATAAATATCTTCCATTTCTTGAATCATAGATAATTTGTCATTTATTTCTACTAAATCTTCTTCTAATAAACCTTCTGTATTTCTACTTAAATTAATGTATTCTTTTTTCAAGGTTTCAATTTTATTTTTATCCCAATTATATTCCATAAGTGTTTTCCCCTTTACTTGGTTGTCTATTATAATCAATATAGTTTAGAATTGCAAATAATATGTTATACTTTTGTTAGGTGGTTTATTTATGGACAGATATAATTCTATAAATTTAAACGAATTAGGAATAGAGTGTAGTCCAGATTTTTTAGATTATTTACAAGAAAGTGTAAGACTATTAAATTTATACTACAGTTTTGTAAAAACGCCCTGGCCCAAAATTTTACAAAATAATTTATTTAAACCATGGCAATGTACTGCTCATAGAGTAGAAACAAATTATTGTGATGGAAGAGAAGATATTTCTTTTATTGAAAAACACTATGATTTGAACTATAAAATTTATGGGGAACGACAATTTTATTTTGATAGCTGTCCGTTTCATTTAAATAGTTATAAAACTTATTCTTTTCATATAGATGATAAGGAAAATTTATATTATTGTTTAGGTTGTGGTAGAACTGGAAGTTCTTTTGAATTTATTATGGATATATATAGTTTGGATTTGTTTGAAGCAACGAGAGTATTAGGTACAATTCTTTGGCTGTATACTGAAAGTGATAAAGATTTGTTTTTTCAAGAACAAATGAAATTACTTCATGCTCCAAATTGTTTAACTCCAGAAGAGTGGGCGATTGTTTTTCATCTGACAAGGCATTGGGGTTATGATGGTTTGGTAGAAAAAGCAGATGAAAAAAGAAAAAAGTTATTAGAGCGTGTTGATAGATATATTGCCCATCAATATCAAATTGGAAAGTTACCTGTAAAGTATTCCGATTTTGAAAAAAATATGTTGGAACACTTATTGGGGATAAATTATGAAATATATCCTTTGGAAGAAAGCATGATGAATTACCTTCTAAGTCTAAATTGTGTAGCAGAAATCTCTTTACAAAAAATGGCAAATCGACTATGTATTGAAAGAAAATTGTTAAAGCAAAGAATTCATGAATATGAAAAGAGAAAATAATTTTCTTCATAATATGTTATAATTTTTCTAGGTGATTTTATATGAAACTAAGTAATGAATGGCAAGACTATGAATGTATCGACGCAGGAGGAGGAGAAAAATTAGAACGATTTAAAGACGTTATTTTAAGAAGACCAGACCCGCAAGCGATTTGGAATGTAGAAGATTATCATACTTGGCAACAAATTGATGGCTTTTATCATAGAAGCAGTGAAGGAGGAGGACACTGGGAATTTACAAAAAAACTTCCTGAGTTTTGGACTATCTCTTACAAACATTTAACGTTTAAGGTAAGTCCTACTAATTTTAAACATACAGGAATATTTCCAGAACAAGCAACGAATTGGGATTTCATTATGAATAAGATAGAAGAATCAGGGCGTGAAATTAAAGTTTTAAATTTATTTGCTTATACAGGGGCTGCAAGTATGGCTGCTGCAAGTTGCCATGCTAAAGTCGTTCAGGTCGATGCTTCTCGTGGTATGACAGATTGGGCGAAAGAAAATATGAGATTATCTCATTTAGAAAACGAAGAAATTCATTTTATCGTTGATGATTGTGTAAAGTTTGTGAGTCGTGAAATAAGACGTGGTAATAAATATGACGCTATTGTGATGGATCCACCAAGTTATGGAAGAGGCCCTAATAAAGAAGTTTGGAAGTTTGAAAAAAACATTTATTATTTAATCGATTTGTGTATGCAGATTTTATCGGATAAACCTTTATTCTTTTTGATTAATTCTTATACAACTGGTATATCAAGTACAGTATTAGAAAATATTTTAAAAACTACCATTTTAAAAAGATATCCAAAGGGAAAAGTAAGTGCTGGGGAAGTAGGTCTTCCTATTACTAGAGATAATATGATTTTGCCTTGTGGTATTTATGGACGTTGGGAAGAAAATGCTTAATATTTTATATGAAGACAATCACTTATTAGTGGTAGAAAAACCAATCAATGTTTTAGTCCAAGCGGATAATACGAAAGATAAAGATTTGCTTACCATGTTGAAAGAATATATAAAAAAAAAGTACAATAAACCTGGCAACGTATATTTGGGGCTTGTACACCGACTGGATCGCGTAGTAGGTGGCGTTATGGTATTTGCGAAAACTTCAAAAGCCGCGGGAAGGTTATCCAAACAAGTACAAAGTCACGAGTTAAAAAAAATTTACTATGCGGTAGTGTGTGGAAATTTAAAGGGAAAAGGTCACTTAGAAAACTATTTACGAAAGAATGAAAAAACAAATACGTCTTATGTAGATAAAGAAGGAAAACTTGCAATTTTAGACTATGAAGTAGTGGCTTGTAAAGAAAATCTTACTTTGGTTAAAATTGATTTGAAAACAGGACGACATCATCAAATAAGAGTACAGTTTTCGAATATTAATTATCCTTTATATGGAGATGCTAGATACAATTCAAATTACAAAAAAGGAGAGCAAATTGCTTTGTTCGCCAAAGAATTATCTTTCTTTCATCCTATTACAAAACAAAAAATAACTTTTTGTTTGGATTTGCCAAATCGGTATCCATATACGTTGTTTAAATAAAAAATTCATTTTTTGAGAATGAATTTTTGTTATTTTAAATGATAGCCTTCTTCATTTTGTTTAATTTGGTTGAACTCTTTAATTTGTTCTTCCAAAGATTTATTAAGTGACTTTTTTTTATTAAACTTTTCCACTGCTTCTAACATCATTTCAATAATATAGTTATGGTTATTTTTATCTTTATTTTTTATAAAATGGCCAAAACTATTTTCTTGGTATATGCTCCATGCATAATTATTTTCTTCTACATATAATATGGCATAAATTAAAGTATTATTCATAATGATAAAAAGGCGATGTTCTAATTCTTCCTCTGGAATGTTTAATAGTTCTAAATTGTTTTTTACTAATGTTAATGCATCTTGAAAACTCACTCCTTTATTTTTTATTATTTTGACAATGTTTATTATTTGTTTGTAGGTTTCTTTATTCACTTTTTCCACGTCCTTGCGCTTTGGAATATACTTTTACTTTTTCGTCTAAAAAATATAAATTCCATGACATTATATCTATTACATAATTTTTTACATTTTTTGGAATTATAACATGTTGTTCTATTTCGATTTTTACTAATAATTCATTTATAGATATACTTTTTATTTTTTCTATATAATTTCTTGCAAGTTCAATATAATCTTGGCCTGAAGTTTTTAAAAAATCTTCAAATACTTTTATATTGTGGGCTCTTTTTTTTGCCTTTGCGTTTGTAATCGCCTCTTCAGAACTGGTCAATAACATTTTATTTTTATAAAGAATAGAGAGGAATTGATTTTTCAGTTTCTCTTTTTGAGGGTTTTCTTGGTAACTTTTTAAATTAATATAAAATGCATTTTCTTTACTGTTTAATTTCCATAAATTAAAAGAAGTGCCATTGTCAAATAAAGGTGGAATGGAGATTGTTTTGCTATCGTGATTTTCAATAATTCCCCAATTTCCTATATGTCTATCACCTTGCATAGTGATTAAATCAAAAATAAATGTTTGAATAAGGTAGTTTATAATTAGATTTAAATATTTTTTATCTTGCTTCTTTAATGTTAAATAAATATCTAAAATAGACCATAATTGCTCTAAATTATTTAGATTGTTATAGAGATATTTTGTTTGTTGTTTGTTATTATCCATGCGAATGATTGACGATGGAATGTTGTAAAGTTCTGTAAAATCTTTGTCTTCTAACAGACCTTCTTTTTTTAGCCAAGGATATTTATCTAAAACTTCTTGTACGATTTGGGCACCTAGGATAATAGTTTCGTTTTGTTGGGTGAATTTTTTTGAAAGAATCCCGTATTTATTTCCTAATTTACATAATTTATATTCTGCACAAGGGATATTTAATATATTAGCAATCTCTTTAGATAGCAGTTCACCTAACCATAAATATTCTCCTTCATCTGGCACTTCCTTAAAAAGATATTTATTTTCATCTATATATAGCCAAAATAATGCATTTGCGCCTGTATTTTCATATTCAATAAATTTTTGGGTTAATAAGTCATCTCTTCCAGTGATTTTATATCCATATTTTTCAAAAAAATAGTTATCTAGATTGAATACTCTCTCATTCATAAGTTTTCTCCTTATGCTTTATTATAAAGTATTTTTCGAATTTTTACAAATACTAGTTCAATTTATTTCCTATCATATAAATTATGTTAACTAAAACATTTTATACGAGGAATATGAACGATATTTGAAAATACTTTGGCTACCTTTCAATTTTTATTGCTGATTCTAAAAAAAGAATACAATAGTGGATTTATTTGGCACTTTTTAGCATAAAGGTTCTTGTTTTTCATATAGATTATTAGGTGATGCTATGGAGTACCGTGTAAATATTCCGTACCCAGAAGTAAAAGTAGATAAAAAAGATATTGAAATAGCCAAGGATTTACTTGCTTCTTATGCTGGAAGAGTCAGTGAAGATTCTGCTATACATGATTATGTGTTTCAAATGATGATGCAAGACAATGAAGAAATAAAAAACATATTAAAAGGAATCTCTATTGTAGAGATGCATCACTTAGAGATATTAGGTCGTCTTATTTATGCGCTAGGACTTACGCCTCTTTTTGCAAGTGTAGTGGATGACAAGACCAAATGGTTTAGTGGAGAGTATGTAAATTATGAGAAAAATTGGAAGCAGACTTTACTAGATAATATTTATCAAGAAGAAGCGGCAATAAGAAATTACGAAAAAATCATTTTAAAGACACATGATGAAAACGTAAAGCATATATTAAAAAGGATTATTTTGGATGAACGTGTTCATCTTGAGATTTTTACAAAGTTATTAGAACAAACAAATTAAGGGTTTTTATAAACTCTTTTTGTATGTTATAATATTTTTATAATGAAGAGAGGGTTAGACATGGATAGTAAGTACGATGTAATTGTTATTGGAGCTGGAAATGGCGGTTTGGTTTCGGCTTTAGAACTCGTAAAAAGTGGGAAGAAAGTGTTAGTTTTAGAAAGTGGAAATATGCCAGGTGGTATGGCTACTAGTTTTGTTAGAGGACGTTTTGAGTTTGAAGTTTCTTTACATGCTTTATGTGAATATGGGAACTTAGAGAATCCTGGTAAAACTTATAAGTTATTTGAGAAATTAGGTATTGGAGATAAAGTGAATTTTGTAACAGTACCAGAAGCCTTTCATGTATATGCTATGGATCAAAATGTCGACTATAAAATGCCTTTTGGAATCGCAGAATTTGTAGAAAAAATGGAAGAATACGTTCCAAAAAGTCGTGAGTCTATGAAAAAATTTTTCTTTCTTGCCGAAGAATGTCAGGAAGCACTTACCTATATGGAAGAAAATAAAGGGTATATAGATCAAAATTATGTAAAGAAAAATTTTCCAAATTTTTTAAAAGTGTCTATGCATACAGTGGATAAAGTTTTTGACTCTTTAAAAATGCCTAAAAGAACACAAGAAATTCTTTCTACTTATTGGGTTTATTTGGGGAGCCCAACTTCAAAATTAAGTTTTGTACATTTTTCTTCTATGGTATTTTCCTATATTTCAAAAGGAGCACAGATTCCATATAAAAAAAGTCACGAAATTAGTTTAGTTTTGGCAGATGAAATAGAAAATTTAGGCGGAGAAATAAAGTATTTTGCAACAGTGAAAGAAATTCTTTTTAAAGATAAAAAAATCGCAGGAGTCTTACTAAAAAATGGAGATATTTACGAAACAAACCATGTTATTTCTAATGTTTCTCCGACATTTGTTTATGGAAATATGTTGCCTAGTCCAATGGTTCCTAAAGAGGCAGTAAAACTTACTAATTCTAGAGTATTAGGAGCAAGGGGATTTTCTATTTTTTTAGGTTTAAATCAAAGTGCTAAGGATTTAGGCTTAGAGGATTATAGTTATTTTATTTGTGAAAATTTAGATAGCAATAAAGAGTATCAAAATAAAAGTTCTATTAAAAATTGTGGTAGTACAGTTTATGTTTTAAATAATGCGATTCCTTCTAGTTCTTCAAAAGGAACGACCATTATGGAGTTTACAAGTTTATTTATGGGAGAAGTATTCTCTAAAAATGTTACTGAAAAAAACTATTTTGAAATGAAAAGTAAAATGGCAGAAAATATGATTGATGCTTTTGAGCGTACAACAGGTATCGTAATTAAACCTTATATTGAAGAAATTGAAATAGCCACTCCTGTTACTTTTTCTAGATATGGTGGATATCCAGATGGGGTGATTTTAGGATATAAAGCAACTGGAATGGATAATTTGCTCCCTAGAATGCTTACAATGGATAATGAAAATTTTATTCCTAATTTAAGATTTTGTGGGGGATTTGATGTGTATTTGTCTGGTTATAATGCTACTTATTTATCTGGGGATTTGGCAGCACGATTAACAATAAAAGATATGAAAGGAGAGGGAATGTAATGGAACTTGATTTAAAAGGTTTAGGAAAAAAAGATATGATGGCCTTAAAAAATGTGAATAAAGATCGTGAGAAAGTTATTCGAGATGGTTCATCTACTCCTATTCATACAAAGTTTGTTGCCAATGAGATAGCGGAGTCTTTACACCCAGATATTCAATATGTAAAAGTAGCAGACATTATAGAGGAAGGATTGGATACTAAGACTTTTGTCCTTGTTCCCGATATTGATGCGGGTACAAAAAAGTTAGCCTATTTTAGACCAGGACAGTATGTCAGTGTTGAAGTGAAAATTGAAGATGGAATTTATCGTAGACCTTATACTATTAGTTGTAGTCCTAAAAATGCATTTGATAATTTGTATACGATTACAGTGAAAAGAAGAGCGCAAGGAATTGTTTCTAATTATTTTTTAGACGAGGTAAAAATTGATGATAAGTTTTCTATTAGTGGTCCTACTGGTAACTTTTATTATGAGCCAATAAGAGATGCTAAAAACGTAATTGCTTTGGTAGGAGGAAGTGGCATAACTCCTATCATTTCTATGGCTGAGGCTATTATGGATGGAATTTTGGATTGTAGACTTACAATTATTTATGGTGCAAGAACAGAAAAAGATATTTTGTTTCATCAACGACTTGACGAAATGAATAAAAAGAATAATCTTATTCAGGTAGTTTATGTGTTGAGTGAAGAAATTAATAATGCTTATGAAACAGGGTTTATAACGAAAGAACTATTTGCACCATTTTTGCAAAATGAAAATTCCTTCTTTGTTTGTGGACCTCTTGCTTTTTATGATTATGTGAATGATTTACTTGGAGAATATCATTTACCAAATAAATATATTCGTCATGATGATTTATTTGGAAGAGTAGAAATTCGAGGGAATGATTTGTATAATTTAACTGTGATTACGAATGGAAACGAAATAAATATAACTTGTAGAGCGCGCGAAACGTTACTTTCTGCTATGGAAAAGAATGGGGTTAAAGCGCCAAGTAAATGTCATGTTGGAGAATGTGGATTTTGTAAGAGTAAACTTCGAATGGGAAAAGTAAAGACTTTTGATGATGGAATGCCTTTAGCAGAGAAGGATTTTGATTTTATTCATCCTTGTGCGGCATTTCCAGAAAGTGATGTTGTCATTGAATTACCATTTTAATAATAGAAGATTAAGTTCTTCTTTTTTCACCAAATAAAAATGTACAATATGTACAATTATGTGTTATACTAAATCTATAAAATAGAAGGAGGAAAAAAGAATGAAAAAAGAAAAGCAAAATAGCCTCCCAACTTCAGGGACGCGCCTTGGGGGGGGGGAACATTAGAAAGTAACCCAGGAAGAAACCGGAAGAAAATACTATTAGTAGTAATAGGAATATTACTGAGTTTAGGAATTATAATAAGTGTAAGTTATGCATGGTGGAGTCATATAGTAAGCCAAGAAGGAATCAATACAATAGAAAGTACGTGTTTAGAAATAGAACTAACCGATGAAAATCCGATTCATTTACAAAATGCTTATCCCATAACGAACGCAGAAGCGAAGATTTTAACCCCTTATACGTTTACAATCACAAATATCTGTACAACAACAGTAGAATATGATGTCAACTTAGATATCATGGAAAGTACAAGTAGATTAAGTAGCGAATATATAGCAGTAG
>CANOWY010000025.1 GCA_947571135.1 uncultured Mycoplasmatota bacterium | reverse complement strand
TCGAGTAAAATTAATAAAAAATGATTATTACACAGAAAATGAAAGTGGATTATTACAATCCGGAACTTATGCAAAAGGCGGTTATGGTTATCCTTGGAGTAACATTTCAAGCAATGAATGGGAATCTAGTGCATTAAATATTCAGGTGTTAAACAATGTTTATTGGAATAGTTTAGGAGATTATCAAAAATATATTGGTCTAACCAATTGGTATCTAGGTGGTGCAACATATCGCACTTATTCTCAATTTACCCCTAACAATCTTTATCAAAATGAAAGAAGCAATACTCTAGGAACAAGTAAAGGTGCATTAAATATAGTTACGAATATAGGATTAATGTATCCAAGCGACTATGGATATAGCATAGGAAAAAATTCTCAAGATGAAACTATTTCTAATAATATTGATATAAATGCAGGAATAAGCAATCAATATGTAAAAAAAGCATGGTTATATATATTAGAAGAGAATACTTTACAGCGAGAAATAACTATTTCACCTGAATCTCAACATTATGCTAGTGGATCTCATTTAGCAATCACTATATATGCAAATGGTATAGTATATGCGGGGATTGTGCATAGTGCTGCATTTACGGTGCGTCCTACTTTTTATCTAAAATGTAATGTTCTATATGAAAGTGGAAATGGAACCCAAGAAAACCCATATAGGATAAGTATTAATGAATAGTATTAACTTAAAAGAAATTCGGAAACAATCAGGATTTACACAAGAAGAGTTAGCAAAAAAATTAAAAATAGCAGATTGTACTTTAGCCCATTATGAAAGTGGAATACGAAAAATAAGTTTAGAGATGTTTTTAAAACTATTGAGTGTTTGTCATTTCGAAATAGAAATTAAAGAAAAGCATTAATTATTATTAGAGGAATAAAACAAGTTATTAAAAATATTTTAATGATAATCTATTGGAGTGATCGTTTAGATAAAGAAGATGTAATTCTTATCTTCGATTTAAGGATTAAATAATATAAATGAAGGAAGATAAATTTATACTCATTATCTTCTTTTTCTATTTATAAATGTGCAAATTATGTGTATACTAATGGTTAAGAGGTGACTTCATGAAATACCAAAAATTTGAAATGGATACATACAATATTTATACTATTAAAACCAATAAGTTTAAAAATTGTCATATGGAAATTATTTTTTATGATAATGCAAAAAAAGAGGAATTAGGCCTTCGTAATTTTTTAGTAGATATGCTCTGCCACTCTTCCAAAAAATATCCTAAAAGAAAGGAAGTTGTTATTAAATTAGAAGAACTTTATCAGTCTTATTTTTATGGAGTATCTAGTAAAGTTGGGAATATGGTGATGTCTAATTTTATTTACGATTTTTTAAATCCTGAGTTTGTAACTGATGAAAAGTTTTTACAAAATACATTAAAATTTCCTTTTGAAATTATTGAAAATCCGAATGTAGTAGGGAATTCTTTTGATGAGAGAACATTTAAAATTATCCAAAAACGAATTCTTGCAGATATTGATTCGTTAAAAGAAAATCCTACAAATTATGCGTTTCGCAGAGCACTTATTAATATGGATAAAGATTCTATTACAGCCTCTAGTGTGTTAGGAACAAAGGAAGAAGTAGAAGCCATTACTCCAGAAAGTTTATATACCTATTATGAAAAATTTTACAAAAATAGTTTATGTAATATTTATATTATTGGAGATTTAGATATGGAAGAAGTTGTGAAGATTATTAGTAGGAATTTTCACAATAATTGTCTTAAAAATCATCGTGTAGAAGCATTTGTAGAAAACAAAACAAGAAAAAAAGAACTGATGGTGAGAGAACCTTCTTCTTTTCTTCAAAGTAATTTAGTTTTAGGATTTAATTTAGAAAAGTTAACAAAAAGTGAGATGTTTACTACATTGTATTTCTTTGATGAAGTACTATGTGCGGGAGGTTTAAAATCAAAAATTTATAATTCTTTGCGTGAAGAAAATCAGTTGTGTTATAGTGTATCTTCTATTAATTCTAAATATGACAATATGTATTATGTGTATGTAGGATTAGATAAAAAAAATGTACCCTTAGCAATTAAGTTAATTAAGAAATGTGTAAAAGATATGGCAAGTGGCAAGATAAGTGATGAAGAAATGAATATGGCGAAGCGTCAGTTATTGACTTCTTTGGATATAGTTCGTGATAACCAGAATAGTTTAATTAACAATTATACTTTTCATACGATTGTAGGGACTCCTTTATTTGATGAACTTAAAGAGTGCTATAAAAAGATTACAGTGAAAGATCTTAAAAACATTGGGAAAAAGTTAAGACTTAATTTTATTTATGAACTGGAAAGTAGTGAGGAGGAAACATGAAAGAGATAGAACTAAAGGGACTAAGAGAAGTTGTCTATTATGATAAAGTAAGTAGTGGTATGCCAGTTTATGTTTGGAAAAATGATAAGGTTAAAGGTGTTTTTAGCGCTCTTTGTGTTAATTATGGTTCCATTCATCAAGAATTTAAAATGAATGGAAAAAATAAATACTATCAAGTTCCGAGTGGAATTGCACATTTTATTGAACATTTAAATTTTTATGAACCTGATGGAACGACTGCTACTGATTTTTACGCAAAATATGGGAGTGAAGTAAATGCTTTTACAACGTTTGATTATACTTGTTACCATTTGTATAGTACAGTTGAATTTAAAGCAAATTTAAATCATCTTCTTGATTTTGTTTTAACTCCTAGTTTTAATAAAAAAATGGTAAATAAAGAAAAAAATATTATTATAGAAGAACTATCTATGGATGAAGATATCCCAGAGACACAATTGTACTTTCAACATTATGCTAATCTTTTTCATAAATATAAATATAAGGAACCTATTACAGGCAAAAAAGAAGATGTTCAAAATACAACACTAGAAGATATTGAACTTGTTTATGATACATTTTATCATCCAAAAAATATGTTTTTGATTGTAACAGGAAATGTAAATCCTTATGATGTTATTAAGATTACAGAAGAGAATTTAAAAAAGAAAAAACTTTCTGTGTATAAAAATCCGAAGATGAAGAAATATAGAGAAGAAGCAAGTGTTGTAAATGCTATTTCAGAAATCTCTGGTAATGTGGAAAATACTAAACTTAAAATTTCTGTTAAAACGCCTCTTAGTAATTTTAAAAATATAGATCCAGTAGATCTTCGTTTGATAACTTCTTTAATTATGATTAGTAACTTCGGACCTACTAGTGATTTAAAAGAATACTTAATGGAAAAAGAATTAATGAATTATATGAGTGCAACGCGTTCGTTTATTGAAGATTTTTTGGTTATGACTATTACAGTGGAAACAAAATATCCAAAAGAAGTTATTAAAGAATTAAAAGAACAATTTAAAAAATTAGAAATGTCAGAAGAAAACTTAAAAAGAAAAATAAATGCGAGTACTGCAGCAATAGTTTTAAAATATGATGATATTATGAGTGTTAATAATAATATGCAAGAAGAAGTCTTAACTTTCGGTTCTATAATTGAAAATGAAAAAGAACATTTAGAGAATATTACATTAGAAAATATAAATAAGGTAATAAAAAAGATTGATAGTAGTAATATGGCAGTTACTATATTGAATCCAAAAAAGAATTAGGAAGAAAACTTCCTTTTTTCATGATTGAAAATAAAAATAGAAAAAAGAATTGAATACTTAATGTGCATAATTCTTTTTTTAAATTGCTTGAGTTTTATATATAATTCCTATATAATAGTACTAGAAATAAAATAGGAGAAGGACGTTATGAGAAGAATAATTGCTGGAATAGATATTGGTACAAGTTCGATTAAAGTAATTGTTGCAGAAGTAATTGGTATCAGAACAAATATTTTAGCGGCTACTGAAACTGAGTCCAAAGGGATTAAAAATGGCCTTATTGTAAATAAAGAAGCGTTCCTTCCTGTATTAAAAGAATCTATAAAAAAAACAGAAGATATACTGGGCTTAAAATTGCGAAAAGTTATTGTAACGGTGCCTAGTTTTCATACAGAATTTATGATAAGTGAAGGTAGTACTACCATAACAAATGAAGATAAAGTCATTAAAGGTATTGATATTGTTCGTGCCATGCAAGCATCAATTTATAATAAGATTCCTACAAATTACGAAATTGCAGGTATAGTGCCAGCAAGTTTTAAAATAAATGATGGGGAATCTATTAAAAATCCTATAAATATGATTGCTAATACACTTCATGTAAAAACCGTTATTAGTATGATTCCGAAAGAAAATGTGGCAAGCGTTTTGGAATGTTTTTCTAAAGTAGAAGTAGAAGTTATTGATATTTCTTTATCTCCTGTAGGCGATTATTTTGCCATCAGAAAAGAAAGAATGGAAAACCAAGTGGGTGCTTTTATCAACATTGGGGAGGCAACAACAACGGTTTCTATTTTTAATAAGGGAGTACTTACTAATGTATCTGTCATCGAAATTGGTGGACAAAATATTGATAATGATATATCATTTATATATAAAGTAACAAAGAGTGATGCTCGAATTTTAAAAGAAAAGTTAGGTCTGGCCCATAAAAGAATGGCACAAGCATCCTCTTCCGCTTCTGTTACAAATAAATTAGGGGAAACGATTTCTATAAATCAGTATGAATTAAGTGAAATTATTATGAGTCGTTTGGAAGAAATATTAAATATTACAAAAAAGCAAATTAATCACTTAACAAAAAAAGAAATTCATTATATAATAGTATCGGGTGGCGTAAGTGAAATGACTGATTTTGGACTTACATTAGAGAGTGTATTTGGAAGAAATGCAGTGCTTACTCATATCCATGAAATAGGTGTGCGTAATAATAAATATTCTGTGTGCCTTGGTATTATTAAGAATTATGATAATAAATTAAAGTTAAGAGATAAAAATTTTTCAATATTTACTCCAGAAGAATTAGAAGAATTGAGTGGAAAACACAAAAAAATTAACATATCTGATAATTCAATACTTGGAAAATTATTTGGATATTTTTTTGATAATTAAGGAGAGTGTACTATGGAAGGAATTAGTAATGGACTAAAAATAAATCCGATTGCCAAAATTAAAGTATTTGGTGCAGGTGGCGGAGGTTGTAATGCAGTCAATAGAATGATTGAAGAAGGAGTCCAAGGTGTTGAATTTTACGTTGTTAATACGGATAAACAAGTTCTTGATGCATCACGTGCGGAACATAAAATTCAAATTGGAGAAAACATTACTGGTGGACGTGGAGCAGGTTCAAATCCAGAAGTAGGACGTGAAGCTGCTTTAGAAAGTAAAGCAGAAATTGAAGAAGCCATTCGTGGTGCTGATATGGTTTTTATCGCTTGTGGTTTAGGCGGTGGAACTGGTACAGGTGCTGCTCCCGTTATTGCAGAAATCGCGCAAGATTTAGGAGCCTTGACTGTTGGTATCGTAACAAAACCATTCCGTTTTGAAGGAAAAAGAAGAATGGAACATGCCTTAGTTGGTGTAGAAGAACTAAAAAAACATGTAGATACTCTAATTATCATTCCAAATGACCGTTTAAGAGATATTATTGATAAAACAACAAGTTTTCAAGATGCATTTAAAGAAGTTGATAATGTCTTGCATAGAGGAGTTCAATCTATATCTGACTTAATTGCTGTTACAGGAATTATCAATCTAGACTTTGCAGATGTTAAAACAGTTATGGAAAATTCTGGTACTGCATTAATTGGAATTGGTATGGGTGTTGGAGAAAATCGAGCAATTGATGCCGCAGAGCAAGCTGTATCAAGTGCCTTATTAGAAACAACTATTGAAGGGGCAACAGACGCTATTATTAATATTACGGGTGGAGAGTCTTTAACGCTTTTCGAAATCGAAGACGCTGTTGAAACCGTAAGATCTGCTGCAAATAATGATATTAATATTATCTTTGGAGCAATCCCAAATGCAAATCTTACCGATGAAGTGATTGTGACGGTTATTGCAACAGGATTTGATGGTTCAAGACAAGTTAGGGAAGAAGATATGGAACCAAAATATACAAACCGAGATCAAAAAAGGCAAGGAAGATATGCAGAGGATATTGATAATGAATATGATATTCCACCTTTTTTAAGAAATCATGACGGGTTTTAAGATTGGTTCAATGTCAAGTAGTATTGTTGAAGGTAAAAACAAAAGATAAAAGAACTTGTTTAAGAGGACTAAAAAATAGTTCTCTTTTTGACTTGAAAAACAAGTAGAATTAATTTATAATGAAAATATCATAGAGGAGGAAAAAAAGAATGAAAGAAATAAAGAAGAAAAATAGCCTCCCAACTTCAGGAACGCGCCTGGGGGGGGGGTACATTAAATAAAACCTCAGGAGGATTTAAACGGTTTAACAAAAATAAAAAACAAAAAGGAATAGTAATAGGAAGTATAGTAGGAATACTATTCATATTAGGTGGAATCACTCTCTATAAAACATTTGCCCTTTATGAAGAGAAAAAAGAGTTTAATGTTTTGGAAGGAAAGATACCAGATTTTAATAAAAATGATTTACAACTTGCGGTAAAAGTAGATGGAATATCTTCTATAACAATTCCTGGAAAAAATGATGAGTTTGTATTTGAAAATGTAAAATGCAACAATGGAGCAACAGCATATTGGGATAATGAAAAATGGGGAATATTTGTCAGTAATTTAACAAAAAGTAATACAGTATGTACTCTTCATTTTAAAAAGAAGATAACATTAATTGATTTTATAACGAGTTTATCGAGTTCAACAGAAAATTTGGCATATGATCAAACGACAGACAATAATCTAAGATATGTTGGAATAAATCCCAATAATTATGTATTTTTTAACAATGAATTATGGAGAATCATTGGAATAATGAATAATATAATGGATAGTGAAGGAAACAAAGGAAGTTATATTAAACTTATAAGAAACGATTCCATAGGAACATATTCTTGGGATAATAAACCAAGTGGAACTGGATCATCAGTTTCCTCGAATGGAAGTAATGATTGGAACGACAGTACACTAATGGAGGTTTTAAATAATGGAGCCTACTTCAATCGTACAAAAGGCAGTTGTCCTAATGAAAAAAATGGAAGTACTATTTCTTGTGATTTTAGTGAAACAGGACTCACCGACGAAGCAAAACAAATGATAGCGAATGTTGTATGGAATTTAGGTGGAGAAAATACTTCGGAAATCCAGGCTAGTGAATTCTACAAAATAGAAAGAGGTACAAACAATTATGGAGAGCATAAAAAAATATGGACTGGACAAATAGGTTTAATATATCCAAGTGATTATGGTTATGCGGTAGGTGAAAATGTAAGGGAAAATTGCTTAACAAAGAAATTAGCTCTTTATGATTATAATAATTGTGCTGCAAGTAATTGGCTACACCAGTATAATGAATATTTGTTAACAATAACACCGAGAAGTGGGAATGCTTATCAAACTTTTTATGTTTATAATAATGGTTTTGTGGCATTTGGAGATGCATTTTATCCTCATCCAGTTCGACCTACATTATTTTTAAATCCTAATGTAGTCATTTATGGAGATGGAGATGGAAGCGCAAGCAATCCTTATAAAATAGTATTAATTTAAATATAGAATAATAATTATAAAAAATATAAAACGACAAAAACTTCTGTCGTTTTTTTATATACTTTTTTTGGTGATACTATGAAAGTCTATGTTGATTTGGTTATTCTTTTAAATTTTTATTTGGACTTTCTTTTACTTGTCACAACTAGTATTGTATTAAAAAGAAATATTACGTTAAAAAGAATACTACTTGGAACGATAATTGGAAGTATTTCAATCCTTTTTTTATTTTATAGTATTTCTTCTATCCTTTTATTTTTCTTTAAACTTTTCATTGCTATTATCATGATTATTTCAGTATTTGGATATAAAGATTTAAAATATACATTAAATAATTTAGGTTATTTTTATATGATTAGTGTCATTTTAGGTGGCTTTCTTTATTACTTAAATTTAGAATTTTCTTACACACACATAGGCTTAATTTTCATAAACAAAGGAATTAGTATAAATGCAGTATTTTTAATTCTAATTTCTCCCATTATTTTATATATTTATTATAAGCAGGTAAAAAAATTTAAAACAAGTTATAATTTGATTTATGAAGTAGAAATAGGTTTCAAAAGTAAAGAAAAACTAATACTAAAAGGATTTTTGGATACTGGAAATAAACTAAAAGATCCTATAACCAATAAGCCAATTATTTTAATCCAAAAAGGATTAGTAAAGGAAAACAAGGAGAAAATATACTATGTTCCGTTTCATAGTTTAGGTAATCACAACTTATTAAAGTGTTTTAAACCTGAATTTATAAAAATTGAAAATAAAACTTATAAAAATTATTTACTCGGAATAAGCGACAAAAAATTTAATATGGATGGAGTAGACTGTATATTAAATAATAAAGTAATGGAGGATTTGAAATGATCAAAAAATTATTGTTGTGGTTAAAAACGAAGTATGTAGAATGTTTCTTTGTGGGAAGTACAGATAAATTACCACCACCATTAAGTAAAGAAGAAGAACTTGCTCTTTTAATACGTTTAAAAGAAGGAGATGAAAGCGCTAGGGATACTTTAATAGAACATAATCTTCGTTTGGTGGTATTCCTTGCTAAAAAGTACGAAAGTGCAGGATACGATATAGAAGACTTAGTAAGTATTGGTTCTATTGGACTTATAAAAGGAATTAATACCTACAAAATTGATAAGAACATTAAACTTGCTACTTACGCTTCTCGTTGCATTGCCAATGAAATATTAATGTTCCTTCGTAAAAATAAAAGAAGAAAAACAGAGATATCATTTGAAGATGCTCTAAATTATGATTCTGAAGGAAATGAATTGCATCTTGAAGATATTTTAGGAACAGATGAAGATATTGTAATTAAAGAATTTGAAAACTCGATGGATAAAAAAATGCTTGCAAATGAAATTAATAAATTAGATGCTAGAGATAAACAGATAATGATACTAAGATATGGTTTAAATAATACAGAAGAATATACCCAAAAAGAAGTAGCAGAAATTCTTGGAATTAGTCAATCTTATATTTCAAGAATTGAAAAAAAGGTGATTAAAAATTTAAAGAATTTATTAAAAACATAGAAAAGTGATTGCATTTGATAGAAGAATCTCTTATAATTTAATTAGTAAGTGTTACCAAATTGATAATGCCTTACATTTTGTTAGAAGACGCTATACCATTCGTCATGTATATTTATGCAAGTTGGTGGTTATCGTCTTGTTTTTATATTAATCGAAGTATAACGACGATTAACATAAATACTTTGAATAATAGTACGAATACTATTGTTATAATGTTTCTTTACTCATAACTCTTCGCCTCCTAACTTTCCAAAACCTCCTGATATTAAAATATCTTGATGTTTGTAGTTGTAAGAATGAAAGTAGTAAGGCGCCACAACTGGTAACACGGATTTGTATTATAGAGAAGAAAAGAGATATTGCAAGCGATTCGCCAAAACATACCAAACCTTTTTAGAAAAAGACTCTAAAATAAGCAATGTATAAATTGGTCAGGATTATAAAGAACGTATAGAAAATATAAAAAAATGTATGTTAAGCAGAAAAGCACCTAGAGAACAATTTGAAGAACTAAAAAAAATAGAAACTGTTTATTTTGTGAAAATAAAGAAACGAGAAAGGAGAAGTAGAATGATAAAAGTATTATTTGTATGTTTAGGAAATATATGTCGTTCTCCTATGGGAGAATTTATTTTAAAAGATTTAGTCAAAAAAGAAGGAATAAAAGCACAATTTGAAATTGCATCTTGTGGAACAAGTAGTGAAGAATTAGGAAATCCAGTCTATTATTTAGCAAAAGAAAAATTGATAGAACATGGTATCTCCTGCGAAAATAAAGTGGCCAGAAAAATAACAAAGGAAGATATAGAATATTACGATTACATCTTAACCATGGAGACTTCCAATAGAAAAGCGATAGAAAGAATCTATGGAAAGAGTGAAAAAATATATAGACTTTTAGATTTTACTAGTAAACCTAAAGATATAGAAGATCCATGGTATACAAGAGATTTTGATACGGCTTATGAGGAAATTTTAGAAGGATGTAAGGAGTTCTTAAGGTATGTTATGAATTAAAAAAGTGAATCTTAAGCATTAGAAAAAATTTGAAAGATGTGCCAAAAATTTTTTATGTAAATTAATTACCACAATAGAAAAAAAGTGTGATATTATTAATACAAGATAGATGGAGGAAGAAAATTGAAAAAAGAAGAAAAAAGAAATAAAATCCTCCCAACTTCAGGAACATGCCTGGGGGGGGGGTACACTAGAAAATAAAAGTAAACCAGGTGAGTTCAAGAAGTTCAGCAAAAATAGAAAGAATAAGAAAATCCTAATAGGAAGTATAGTAGGATTAATTCTTTTAATAGGTGGAATTACATTATATAGAACATTTGCTCTATATGAAGAGAAGAAAGAATTTAATGTTTTACAAGGAAGAATACCCTCTTTTTACAAAAGTTGGGATTTTTATGAAAACAAAGAAAATGTATTTGAAATACCCTATAGTGGTTCGTATAAATTAGAAGTATGGGGAGCAAGTGGAGGTTCTGCTAGTGGATCTAGAACTGGTTATGGAGCCTATGCAACAGGAGAAATATTTTTAGAAAAAGGAGTAAATCTATATATTCATGTAGGAGGACAAGGTGGAAAATATGGTGGTGGGTATAATGGTGGAGGAAATGGTAGAAATGCTACTGCATGGACTGACGGAAAGCATGAAGCATGGGGCTATGGAGGTGGCGGAGCAACTCATATAGCCACAAAATCTGGATTATTATCCACTCTTTCAAATGCCGTTGAAGACATCCTTATTGTTGCTGCAGGAGGCGGTGGTTCTGGGGGTGTTAATCCTGCAGGATATGGTGGTTCAGGAGGAGGCATTAAAGGTGCTAATGGTTATTATGCTAGTTCTGGTTCTGCTCCTTATATTGGACAAGGCGCTTCTCAAACAGAAAGTAGTGGATTTTTGTTTGGAAGAGGAAATAATCAAACTAACGATAATTATGGTGGTGCTGGAGGTGGCGCTGGGTTTTATGGCGGAACTCATGGCGTATTTGGAAATACTGGAGCTGGAGGCGGTTGTAGTTATATAGGGAATACTTTATTAAGTAAAAAAGTAATGTATTGTTATGAGTGTGAAGAAAGCAAAGAAGAAACTACGAAGACTATAAGTGTTTTAAATGTTAGTAATGAACCAATGAGTGAAACAGCAAAAATTGGTAATGGATATGCAAAAATTACTTATGTAGGATAAAATATTGAATAAAAAAACTCTTTTTATAGCAAAACAACTATGAAAGGAGTTTTTATATGAGCAAATACAAAGTAGATATTACAGGAATAAACACCAGTGATATTAAAGTGTTAAAACAGAGTGAAATGAATGAGTTATTTAAAAGATACCAAAGTGGTGATGAAAGTGCGAAAGAAGAGTTGATTAATGGTAATTTAAAACTTGTTCTAAGTATTTTAAAAAGATTCAACAAAGAAAAATACAACATGGATGATTTGTTTCAAGTGGGAGTGATTGGTTTAATTAAAGCCATAGACAATTTTGATTTATCCTATGATTTAAAACTCTCTACCTATGCTTGCCCTTTAATTATTGGAGAAATTAAACGTTATATTAGAGACAATACACCTATAAGGGTAAGTCGTAGTATCAAAGATCAAGCTTATGCAATTATTAAATTTAAAGAAGAGTATTTAAAAACGCATGGAACCGAACCCACTAATAAAGAGATTGCAAGTGAACTAGAAATAGAAGAGTACCAAATTAATTTTGCTTTAGATGCCCTAAAAGAACCTATGAGTATTTTCGAACCTATTTATAATGATGGAGGAGACACTATCTACCTACTTGATCAAATTGCAGACAAGAAAGAGTCTAGTCAAGACAAAGATATGCTTATCTCTTTAAGGCGCGCTATCAACAAAATCAAAGAACGAGAAAGAAATGTTTTAGTCTCTCGCTTTATTATTGGAAAAACACAGATGGAAATAGCAGAATCACTAGGGATTTCCCAAGCCCAAGTATCTAGAATTGAAAAAAATGCCATTAATAATGTGAAACGTCTAATAAAGTAATTGTTTTTTTATCTCGTTTGATAATATGTTCTTCTTCCATTTTTTTTAGTTCTCTCATTAAGGAAGCCCGATCTACACATAAATATTCTGCAAGTTCTGCATAAGAAAAATGAAGAGAAATGGTAAGACTATCACTTGCATTAGTAGCAAAAGAAATGTAAGATAAAATGCGATCTCTGATTTTTGTATAACTAAGAATTTCTATTTTCTCATTTAAACTAATACTATTTTCAGTAAAAAAATCAAGAATCATTTGTACCATATGAGAGTGATATTTACACGCAATAGGGCAATCTTTAAAAATAGGCATATAATCAATAAAAAAAATCTCAGTATCGGTTTTGCTTATGACAAAAGCGCTATCTTTCGAATAACAAGAAAATGCGTCATTAAAGACACTGCCAGGTATTAGTTTTTTTATAACAGATATGTTCCCGTCAACGTCAATACGAATAATATCGGCTTTTCCTTCTCCAATAACCCCTAGTACTTTTTGATGAAGGCCAAAACTTAAAATATATTCTCCTCTTTTAAAATTCTTTTTTTTGACATTGACACAATTCGACATGACTTCCATTTGTAAATCATCTATTTTTTTTTTGCTTAAATTCTGCATACTTTAGGGCCTCCTAAATTTCCTCTTAAAAAAATTATAACAAAAGTGCAAAAATGTTGCAATTATCACATAAAAAAGAAAATGAAAATGCTAAAATGGTTGTAATGATAGAAGGAAGTGGGAGTAAGAAATGAATAAAAAAGAAACTGCAGTGGCAGAAAAATTAAAAATTATTAAAAGAAATGGAAATCAACAAGATTTTGATGAAGAAAAAATTAAGGTAGCCATAAGAAAAAGCGCTGAACGTGTTATGGTTGAGTTAACACCAGATGCGGAAAATGAAGTAGTATCTATTGTTTTAGCCTTTTTAGAAACACAAACAACAAACCCTGAAGTACAACAAATTCATAATTGCGTAGAGGCAGCCCTCGAACAAGTAAATCCATTGGTTGCTAAAAGTTACAGAGAATATAGAAACTATAAAAAAGAATTTGTCCATATTTTAGATAAAGTTTATAAAAAAGCCCAAGCCATTAATTACATTGGGGATAAAGAAAACTCAAATACGGATAGTGCTTTAGTTGCCACTCAAAGAAGTTTAGTATATGGCTCATTAAACAAAGAATTATATAAGAAATTCTTCTTAACCACTGCTGAGGTAGAAGCATGTGAAGATGGCTATATTTATGTGCATGATATGAGCGCAAGACGTGATACGATGAATTGTTGTTTATGTGATGTAGGAGCCGTTATGAAAGATGGTTTTGAAATGGGGAACCTTTGGTATAACGAACCTAAAACTCTTGATACGGCTTTCGATGTTATGGGAGATGTCATCATTAATACTGTGGCAATGCAATATGGAGGTTTCACCGTTCCAGAAGTTGATACCATACTTGCTCCATATGCCGAAAAAACATATCAAAAATATTACCAAGAATATTTAGATATCAAAGGAGAAGACGCAGATAGTGAAGGAGCAGAAAATTATGCTCTTAAAAAGACGCACCGTGAATGTGAACAAGGATACCAAGGGATTGAATATAAACTAAATAGTGTCGGTTCTTCAAGAGGGGATTATCCGTTTGTCACGTTTACCTTTGGAATTGATACTAGTCGATTTGGAAAAATGATTTCTAAGACAATTTTAGAAACACATCAAAAGGGACAAGGGAAAGAAGGCTTTAAAAAACCTACTTTGTTTCCTAAACTTGTTTTTTTGTATGACAAAAACTTACATGGGGAAGGGTGCGAACTTCGTGAAAATTTCCTAGCCGCAGTAGAATGTAGTTCTAAAACCATGTACCCAGATTATTTATCACTAACTGGAGAAGGTTACGTTCCAGAAATGTATAAAAAATATGGAAGAGTTGTAAGTCCTATGGGATGTCGAGCATTTTTAAGTCCTTATTTTGAAAGAGGTGGATTTGAGCCTGCTGATAAAGAGGACAAACCAGTATTTATTGGAAGGTTTAATATTGGAGCCGTTTCTCTACATTTACCAATGATTTTAGCCAAATCTCGTGAAGAACAAAAAGATTTCTATGAAGTTCTTGATTACTACTTAGAAATGATACGTAAAATCCATATTCGTACTTATAACTATTTAGGGAAGAAAAAAGCAAGTACCAATCCACTTGCTTACTGTGAAGGCGGTTTTTATAAAGGACATTTAAATCCAAATGACAATATTGAACCTCTTTTAGAAGCCTCAACTGCTTCTTTTGGGATTACGGCTTTAAACGAACTGCAAATGCTTTATAACGGAAAATCTTTAGTAGAAGATGGAGAGTTTGCTTTAGATGTCATGCGCTACATTAACCAAAAAACACAAGAATTTAAAAGGGAAGATCATATTCTTTACGCAATTTATGGAACGCCTGCTGAAAACTTGTGTGGCTTGCAAGTAGAGCAATTCAGAAAAAAATATGGTATTGTAGAAGGAGTCTCTTCTCGTGAATATGTAAGCAATTCTTTTCACTGTGGTGTATGGGAAGACATAACAGGAATTGAAAAACAAGACTATGAAGAAAGATTTTGGGATCTTTTCCGTGGAGGAAGAATTCAATACGTTCGTTATAATTTAAACTACAACAAAGAAGCCATGATTACCTATATAGAACGTGCTATGGAAAAAGGATTTTACGAAGGCGTCAATTTATCCTTAGCCTATTGTAGCAATTGTGGACATGAAGAATTAGACATGGATACCTGTCCAAAATGTGGAAGTTCAGATTTAACCAAAATTGATAGAATGAATGGTTATTTATCCTATTCAAGAGTACACGGAGATACAAGGTTAAATAAAGCCAAAATGGTCGAAATTTCAGAAAGAAAATCAATGTAAGAGGTGAACTATGAAATATCATAATATAACAAAAGCCGATATGTTAAATGGGGAAGGATTACGAGTAGTTTTATGGACAAGTGGTTGTATTCATCACTGTCCTGCTTGTCAAAATGCTTTAACTTGGGATCCAGAGGACGGACTAGACTTTGACGATGACGCTATAAATGAAATCTATAAGGAACTTGAACAAGATTGGTGTAGTGGAATTACACTATCAGGTGGAGATCCGCTCTTTATACCTAATCGTAAAACAATAAGAGATTTAGTAACCAATATAAAAAAGTTATATCCAAATAAAACCATATGGTCTTATACAGGATATACTTGGGAAGAATTAATGGAACAAATGAAAAACGATAAAAATTTGAGTGAGATTCTAGAAAATGTAGATGTTTTGTTAGAAGGAAGATTTGTTCTAAAACTTGCCGAAGAAAAATTACATTATGTGGGAAGTGCTAACCAAAGAATTATCGATGTTCCTAAAACCTTAGAAAATGAAAATAAAGAAATTGTTTTGTATATAGACAATTCTACTATTAAAACAAAAGAAGAATTAAACAATATAGAAAGTGGTGTATGTAGATGTTAAAAGAAAAAGTAGAAATTAAAAAAGTAAAGGAAAACGCTAAAATTCCAACTTATGGAACAATAAATGCCGCAGGAGCAGACCTTTATGCTTGTATAGAAGAAGAAATGATTTTTGCTCCACATGAAACGAAATTAGTACCTACGGGACTATCTTTGGCAATACCTGAAGGTTATGCTGGACTTATTTATGCACGAAGTGGACTTGCAAGTAAAAGACATTTGGCTCCTGCAAACAAAGTAGGAGTTGTAGACTCTGATTATCGAGGAGAAGTTCTGGTAGCCCTTCACAACCATAGCAACGAAGAACAAAAAATTGAAGCCTATGAAAGAATTGCACAATTTATTATTACTCCTTATTTAAAAGCAGAATTTGAAGAAGTAGAAGAATTAGAAGAATCTGAACGTGGTAGCAGTGGTTTTGGTTCAACAGGAACTAAATAATGAAAAAATAAAATGGATAGAATTATTATAGAGGTAGGATCAACAGTTACTAAAGTAGACAAATACGATGGTAAAACTGTAGAAAGAATCCAAGAAAAAACAATTTTTTTCAAAAAAAATTATAAAGAAGATAAAAACATAAGAAAAAGTGACTTTGAAGAATTAATTCAAATTGTAAAGAAGTTACAAAATACTTATCAAAATATTTATGTATGTGGTACTAGTATTTTTAGAGAATTAGAAGGTAGTGAAAAGGAAGAATTTTTAACCCGCTTTAAAGAAGCAACCAATCTTGATTTTCATATTATTTCTCAAGAAAGAGAAAGTGAACTTACAGTTTTAGGAGCCACTCGCTTTATAAAAGAGAAATCCTGTGTTTTTATTGGTGGTGGAGGTTCCACTGAGATTGCTATTTATGATAAGGGAATAAAAGAAACTGCAAATACTAACATAGGAGTTATGGATGTGTTAAGTATTTTTCCAGATCTAAATGATAACATAGCAATGACTTCTTTAGAAGAGGTAAAAAAATATATTAAAGAAAGACTAAATGTTTTTAAGGCCAAAGCAAATGTTTTAATCCTTTGTGGAGGAGGACATGAAAAATTTGCAAGACTTTCTGGTATTCTTTATGAAGAGAATACACTATACCAAGATGAACTTGCTCCGATTATGATGGATATAGATACAAGAACAAAAGAAACGATAAGATATTTTCAAGAAATTTCTCTAGACAAAATAAAAGAAAGAGTAGAAGATCCAGATTGGTGGGACGCAACACGTGCGATGTGTGCATTTGTGTTAGTAGTAGCAGAAATGGTAGGTGCGAAGTATATTGTTCCAACAAATATCGGAATGGTTTACGGTATTATAGAGGAATTAGAAAAAAACAGTTAATCAAAATGATGAATAAAGAACAAATCTGTATTTAAAAAAATGGTAGATAGTTCTTTTTTATCTTATAGGAAAGTTCAACAAAAGACTTGAATTACGAACTTATGTATG
>CANOWY010000024.1 GCA_947571135.1 uncultured Mycoplasmatota bacterium | reverse complement strand
AGTAAGAAAAAATACGGTGGCGACCATCGAAATTTAAGCCTGTGGAGAATAAAGGTTACTTTATCTGTGAAGCAGGAAACTTGGGAGGCGACAACCAAAGAGGAATAAAATTTGTAAAACTTATTTTATTCCTTTGTTCGAAGTTTGTGTTAAAATAACGAAAAAGGAAGGAAGAAAAATGGAAATAAAAGAAGATAATCAAACACCTGCTTTTAAAAAACTAGATGAATTAAGAGAAAGATTGTATTTTGAAGGGGGAGCAACAAGAGATCCTAAGATTCTTTTAATAGCACAAGAACTTGGAGAAATAGAAAAGATGTTAATGGAAGAACAAAAACGAAGTCAAACACAATCTACTATGACAATGCGAGAATTGCCTAAAGGAGGAATTGTTACACACCATACTGACGATTTGGATAGAGGTCATGAGGATAGTGTAGCAATACGATAAATTGAAGAACTATTTACAATTAAAATGTAAGTAGTTTTTTTCTTGTCACTTTACTGTCACAAATCCTTCATATACTTAAAGGGAAGAAAGGAAAATTTATATGGAAATTTTAAGAGTAGAAAATTTAACAAAAACCTATGGAAATGGGGAAGAAAAGATTAATGCAGTAGACCATATTAACTTTTCAGTAGAAAAGGGAGAGTTTGTAGCCATTGTGGGAGCGAGTGGTAGTGGAAAGTCAACACTTTTACATTTACTTGGAGGAGTGGATCGACCTACAAGTGGGAAAGTATTTATTGATGGAAAAGATATTTACAATTTAAGTGATGATAACTTAGCCATTTTTAGAAGAAGGCAGATTGGAATAATTTATCAATTTTATAATTTAATTCCGATTTTAAATGTCAAAGAAAATATCATGTTACCTTGTGATTTAGATGGTGCAAGTGTTTCAAATAATAGGTTAGAAGAAGTACTAGAAACATTAAATTTAAAATCGAGAAGTTTACACTTGCCTAATGAGTTATCGGGAGGACAGCAACAAAGAGTGTCGATTGGACGTGCTATTATTAATAATCCGGCTATTGTTTTAGCAGATGAACCTACTGGAAATTTGGATTCAAAAGCAAGCGATGAGATTGTTTCTCTTTTAAAAATGTCAAATAAAAAATTTAAACAAACCATTATTATGATTACGCATGATTTAGAGATTGCAAAAGTGGCTGATAGAATTATTACATTTGATGATGGAAAAATTATAAAGGATGAGAAAATTTCATGAATGTTTTAAATAAATTAACGAAAAGAAATTTGACATTAAACAAAAAGAGAACCATTGTAACCATTATTGGTATTATGTTATCAACAGCCTTAATTGTTTGTGTATCGGGAATGGTTACAAGTTTTCAAAAAACTTTGATTAATCGTAGTATAGAAGAAGATGGGTACTATCATGTTGTGATTAAAGACATGAAAAAAGAAGATGTTTTAGCCCTTGCTAAAAATCGAGATATAAAAGACTATTATATTAGTAATGAAGTTGGATATGCTCCTTTTTCTTCAACCAATATGTTTAAGCCTTATTTATATATCACAGCATATAACGAAAAAGCGTTACATAATCTTGGTATTACACTTATTGAAGGAAGATTGCCAGAAAATCCAAATGAGATTATGATTCCGAATCATGCCATGGAAGGGGGAGGTTTTACAGGTAAAATAGGAGATACTCTTACTTTGCAAATAGGGAATCGAGTATTAGAAGATGAAGGAAAAACATTTATTTTAAATCAAAATAATCCTTTGGTGACAGAAACGGAAGAAAATGCAATAATTCCACAAGAAAAAGTGATAGAAAGTTTTGGGAAAATAGGGGAAAAAACCTATACAATTGTCGGGATTATGGAAAGACCAAATTACGATATAGAAAGTTATGCTGCACCAGGTTATACTTGTATTACCTATACAGATGAAATAAAAGAGAAAACAAATGCTTTTGTACTTTTTAAAGATGCAAAAGGATACGATGACAAGACAAAAAACATAGTAGGAGAAAAGTACGATTATCGTTATAATAGTAGTTATCTTCGTTGGCTTGGAGTAACGGATAGTGAAACGATGAATGCTTTGTATATCGTAGCCGCCATTGTTATTACGATTATTATTGTATCGAGTGTTTTTGTCATCAAGAATAGTTTTGCCATTTCGATTACAGAAAAATATAAGATGTATGGAATGCTTCGTAGTGTGGGAGCAACAAGTAAACAAATTAAGAAAAATGTTTTATTTGAAGGATTTTTCTTAGGACTTATTGCAATCCCAATTGGTATTGTTTGTGGAGTACTAGCCATAGTGATTTTAGTATTTTTAATTAATCTGATTATTGGGGATTATTTAAATGGTATTAAGTTTGTTTATAGTATTCCGATTTTACCAATTTTGCTTTCCATTGTTCTTGCTAGTATTACCATTTATTTGTCAACTATTTTTATTGCGAAGAAAGCAGGGAAAATTTCTGCAATAGAAGCCATTCGAAGTAATAACGATATCAAAATAAAAAGTAAAAAATTAAAAACACCAAGGATTGTCAAAAGTCTATTTAAAACAGGAGGTGTAATTGCTTATAAGAATTTAAAACGAAACAAAAAGAAGTATCGTACTACAGTTGTTTCGATAGTCGTTAGTATATTCGTATTTTTATCTTTATCTTCTTTCATACAATTTGGATTTAAAATGGCAGGAATGTATTACGTTAATATGGACTATAACATGAGTGTTTATTCAAATGTGGAAACCAAACAAGATAAAATGGAATCATTTCAAGAAATTGCTAATTTTGACGTGGTGGATCGTTATTCTATTGTTAGAATGGATATGTTGCAAGTGGATAAAAAGCAATTTTCGGATTACGGAAAAGAAATTATGAAACTCTATGGTATGGATGTAGATGCTAGTAATCGTAATGAAGAAGATTATACTATTGGAGTAGTTGCATTAGGAGAACAAGAATACAATCGCTACTTGAAAAAAATTGGAGTATCTCGTGATAAACCTGTAGGAATTTTACTAGATGAATTTAAAGATACCATTAATAAAAAAAATTATGTAGGAAATTTATACAATTTAAAAAATAACGATACTTTTGAAGGCGTTAAAAACGAAGAAGGACAAGAAGAACCTTTTCAAATTGAAATCGTTCGTAGTGAAGAAAGGCCGATGGGTTTAGAGAGAAGTTATTCTTTTGGTGGCTATCTAATTGTCAGTGATGAAATTTTTGATACTCATTTTGAAGATTTACATCCTTATATGTATGTGCAAGCAAAAGATACGAAAAAATTGGAAGAACAAATAGATACTTTGAGTAAAGAAAAAGAAGGTTTTAAAGGGATTGGATATACAAATTATGAAGAAGAAGTAAAAGCAGAAAATGCTATGGTCTTGATTATCTCGATTTTCTTATATGGATTTATTACTGTGATTAGTTTAATTGGAATTACGAATATTTTTAATACAATTACCACCAATATGAATTTACGTAGTAAAGAGTTTGCAATGTTAAAAAGTGTTGGTATGACAAATCGTGAGTTTAATCGCATGATACGACTTGAAAGTATTTTCTATGGAATGAAATCCCTTTTGATTGGAATTCCTTTAGGACTTCTTGGTTCTTATGCCATTTACTTGGCATTCAAAGAAGGCCTAGAATTTAGTTATGCTTTACCAATTCAGTCTTTAGTTATTGTTATTTTATTTGTAAGTATCATTATTGGAATTATTATGAAATATTCTTTGTCTAAAATTAATAAGCAAAATATTATTGAAACAATAAGAAATGATAATATATAAAAAGAGAGTCCGATTAATAAATTGGGCTCTTCTTTTGGTAAAAATTCCAGTAAATTTTCTTTGTTTTCTCTTCAATTTGCATTTTATTTTGATCTAATGTTTAAATGAAAAAGTAAATGATAAAAGAAATATAACTTTAGAAAATTATGTTATAATATTCCTGTTCTTAGAAAAGTGATTTAATATTAATGTAGAAAGATAGATGTAAAATGGATAATGAAGATAAATTCAAAAAGGCTTATTCTGAAGATTAGGATATGCAAAAATAAATTGAACTGAATGTGAAGATGGTTTTTCAGAAATAATAGAATTAGAGGATTCTTGGCTCTTTGGTAGAAATAAAAAGAAAAATGGAATGCTTATAATTGATAATTTTTTAGGTGTGATAATATCTAAAAAAGATTTATCTTTAAAACCTTGTTTTGGAGGTACAGAACAACACTTTCTTTTAGAAAGAGGGAATGTGTTAGAAATTCCAAATGATGAAGTAAAATAATGGATTTAGTTTCTATATTGATTCAATCAAAATATAGTTCTCTTAAATTTTACTATTTCAATGTAAAGTAGCAAAATAAATGAACTGATTTGTAATTTTAAGAAAGAGCAAAAGAAGAAAGATAGGAAAATAGAAAATGAAAACAATACTTTTAATAGAAGACAATGAAGATATAAAAAAAGGTTTGGATTATTTATTTATGCAAAATGAATATTTACTTTTGCATGCTAAAAATTTAAGTGTAGCCAAAAATTATATAGTAGAAAAAAAGTATGATTTGATTTTATTAGATGTAACTTTACCTGATGGAGATGGATTTTCGTTTTATGAAGAAATGAGAGACTTTATTTCTGCTCCAGTTATATTTTTGACGGCTAAGGATTTAGAAGATGATATTGTGCATGGTTTAGAACTTGGTGCTGTTGATTACATTGTGAAACCTTTTCGTAACCGTGAGTTACTTTTAAGAATTGGCAATGCTTTGAAAAATAGTAAGAGTACAGAAAATATTTTGAGAGTTCAAGATATTGAAATTCATATCGATAGTATGAAAGTAATACGCAATCAAGAAGAAATTCCTTTAACTTCTTTAGAATTTAAACTCTTTTTAATGTTAGTAGAAAATGCCAATAAAGTAGTAACAAGAGAATCTATATTGGATAAGATCTGGGACGAATCTTCTAACTATGTGAATGATAATACATTAACGGTCTATATTAAAAGAATTCGTAAGAAAATTGGAAGTGATTCAATTATTAAAACCATTAAAGGAATTGGGTATAGGGTGGATAGAGAATGAAAAATGATAGAACGAAAATAATTTTTATATCTCTTTTTTTCTGTATTTGTTTTAGCCTTCTTTCTTTTTTCTTCACAAGATATGAGTACAAGCAATATAAAGAAAGTGTAAATCGTTATGTTTATAGTATGATTGCAATTTTAAAAAAAGAGTATCCAAATATCACAGAAGAAGAAATCATAAGTATTGTGAATCAAAAGGAGCAAGGAAACTATTTAGAAACGTTTAAAAAATATGGAATAAAAGAAGAAGATTCGATCCTTTATAAAATGGAAGAAAATTATCAAATTCATTTGTATTTAAGTCTTTCTTTTACAATTTTACTTACGCTGATTTTTTTCGTTTTCTTTTTTGTTTATTTCTACAAAAAAGAAAGAACTATTCGTGAGATTACAAATTATATGAAAGAAATTAACCAAAGAAATTATACTTTAGGGATTTGTGATAATGGAGAAGGAGAGTTGTCTATTCTTAGAAATGAAGTGTATAAAACTACCCTTATGTTAAGAGAAGAAAGTGAAAATTTAAGAAACGAAAAGATAGCGTTAAAAGATTCTATTTCTGATATATCGCACCAGTTAAAAACGCCTTTAACTTCTATTTTGATTATGCTTGATAATATACTTGATAATCCTAAAATGGAAGAGTCTACTAAAAATGACTTTATTAAGAATGTGCAACATCAAGTTGAAAATATTCATTTTTTAATTGTTTCTTTACTTAAAATTTCTAGATTAGATGCCGATGTTGTCGAGTTTAAAAAAGAAAATATTTTTGTAGAAAAGTTGATGCAAAATACTATAGAAAACGTAAGTGTTTTAAAAGAAGATAAGCATATAAATATTCTAGTTACAGGAGATACAAAAATTACATTTGTAGGAGATTATCATTGGGAGTTAGAAGCACTCACTAATATTTTAAAAAATGCTATTGAACATTCTAAAGAAAATGGAATTGTCAAAATAGAAGTTGTAGAAAATCCAATGTATACAAAAATAAGTATAAAAGATGAAGGTATAGGTATGAGTAAAAAAGATTTGCAAAATATTTTTAAACGTTTTTATAAAGGGGAAGAAAGTAGTAATGATAGTATAGGAATTGGTTTAAGTCTTGCTAAAAAAATAATTGAAAAAGACAATGGTCTTATTAAAGTAGATTCTAAAAAAGGAATTGGAACTGTTTTTGAGATACGTTATATGAAATAAAAAGGTTTATTTTTTCAAATTTTCTATTTTTGTCTTACAAATTTTCTTTAATTTGTTTAATACATTCCCGTTTTTTTCTAAACCAATTTCCAAAATTCGTCATTTGCAACTAAAAAAAATTGTGGTTTAATTATGGTGTAAGGAGGTTTTGGTTTTGAAAATACATTTTTGTGACGCTGTTGCTTTGTTTTTATCGTATCGTTATTTTAGTCATGAAAGTACAACGGTTCCTTATAGAGAAATTTTGGGTTATGAGAAAATACTTCTTAACAATTTAAAAGGTGTTGCTCATGTTGCTAGAATGGAAGAAAATCCATATCGTTATTCTTTTTTTTCTCTTGCTTCAAAAGAAAATGGAACCCTTTATGCTATTTTAAATGTAAATTCTCATACTGAAGAAGACTTGTATGCCCATTTAAATGAAATTCCTATTGAGTTGTTTATAGCCTCTCAAATGCAAAATGCTTTGGAATTTGTAGGGATTACAATTCAAGATGGAGAATTTCTTTCTTTACAATCAAAAGAAAGTGGAATAAAATTTACAAGAAAAAAACAACTTATTTCCTGAGAAAGGGAACGAGTTGTTTTTTTAATTTTTTTCTTTTTATTCGACTATTATAACATAATCTCTATAATTTGACTAAATAAAATTGTATCCTTATTTTTAAGGATGATTTTTTTGTATGTACCATCAATTTCTAAAATAGAAGAAGTAATGGTTTTTATATAACCGTTTTTGTATATTTTAAAAGTAATTTCTATTTGTTCATAGAAGGCTTCTACTAATTTTTCTTCGATTTCTTGTTGTTGCTCTAATGAAAGTATAGGCTTTTGCATTTTATTTTTTTCATATAAAATGGAATCAATTACTTTTTTATTTGGTGTTAGGCTTTCAAAAGGAAGCCATTTTATAATGCCTCTATCGTTATGCATGATGGCCTCCTATTTTTTTATTCCGTTCGATTGCAGTAGAATCAGGAAGTAGATTAGAGGCTTTTAAAATACTATTTTTTCCAAATTTTATTTTTACTTCATCAAGCGTTTTATTGATTTCTTGTTTCTTTTTTATATTTTCATAATCTTCAAATAAATTGAGTTGTGTTCCTAGTTGTTTTTCTAGATGACTAAGAGTAATACTAACTTTACGAACAGGTAAATCTTCATAGTATCTATCAAATAATAAGAAACAGACATTTTTAATTGTTTCGGTATCGTTTGTTGGAACCTTTATTTTAGTATGATGGTAAAAGCCATCGTTGATTGTTTTCGAGTAATGGATTCCTAAGCCAATACAAGAAGTCTCGTAATTATTTGCTCGAAGCCGAACTCCTAAAACGTCCACCATTTCTTCAATGATGAGTTTTGTGTTTTCGTAGTAATCTTTAAATAAAACTTGACTATGGCTATAAGATTTTTCCTTTTTTATACTTTTAAAATCACTAATTCTAGAACTGTCAATCCCATTAGCATGATTCCAAAGTTCAAGACCCATAATGCCAAATTTATCGTGTAATTTGTGTTTGTCATATAAAGCAAGATCTTTGATAGAAAAAATACCTAAAGCATTCAATCGTTTTTCTAAGCGGATTCCAATTCCCCACATTTTAGATAAGGGAGTAATACTCCATAATTTAGTCTCTATATCAGCATAATCCCATTTGGCAATACAATTAGGCATGTGCTTGGCTTCAATATCCATGGAAATTTTTGCAAGTAGCATATTAGGTCCAATTCCACAAGTAGCAGTAAGTCCTGTTTTTTCCTTTACTTTATTTAAAATGTCTAGAGCAAGTTCATAATCCGTTTTTTTATAAAGGCGTAAATAATCTGTTACATCTAAGAAACACTCATCAATTGAATAAATATGTAAATCTTCTTTGGCAACATAATCTAAATAAATGCTTACTACTTCTTTTGATTTTTCTAAATAGAGATGCATTCTAGGATTTACAATGGTGTATTTTATATTTTTAGGAATTTCATAAAGACGTGTTCTTCCTTTAATGCCTTTTGATTTTAAGTAGGGAGTAACCGCAAGAGTAATAGCACCATTTCCTTGATTTTTGTTTGCTACAACTAAAGGAGTTGTAAAAGGGTCAAGACCACGACTTACACATTCGCATGAAGCAAAGAAACTTTTTAAATCGATACATAAAAAATGACGAATCTTTTCCATATTTTTCCTCCGAACAAATGTTTATATCAAAATTATAACAAACGTAGTACATATTTCAACTGGTAAGTTTTAGCAAAAAAGAAAATGTGTTATAATGGATATACAATAGGAAGTGAAATAAAATGCAAGGGAAAAAGGCGGCGTTACTTTGGAGTACCATTCATTCTATAGGAGATACATTAGAAGAAAAAATTCTTTTGAAGTTTAATGAGGCAGAGTATTTATTTTGGTTAAATTTAATTATTTGTATTTTTGTAAGTGTATTTTCTTTATTTGGAAACATAGAGATGTCTATCCTTTCTTTTGTTGTTGTTGTTTTGTATGCATTTGCTATGGCAGGAGGAGATTTTTGTTATGCCAAAGCCATTCAAACTCTACCTATAGGTCTTGCTAATTTAATTGATTCTGGAAGTTTATTTTTAGTTTTACTTTGTGATATATTTTTAGGATATATAAAACCTAAGTTTATCTTTTTGGTTTTGTTTGCTATCTTTTTTGTTGCCATTTATATTTTTTCTTACGAAACAAACAAAATGAAAAATGAAATTACAAATAAGAAGATTGATTTAAAGAATATCTTTATTTTAATTACATCAACTATTTTTTATGCATCAGAACCTTACTTCTTAAAACTTGCCACTAGTAAAGGTGGAAATGAATATGGAATTAACCTTATTTTTTACTTAGTATCGATTCCTATTTATTATGTTTTGCTTCGTCATGAAAAGAAAAAAAGCAATGTAGAAAAAATGGATCAAAGTGAAAAAAGAAGTTTTTTTGGAACTATCTTATTATTAGGACTTATTTATGCTATTACTACTATTTTAAGTACTCTTGCCTATGCAAATGGTACACCTATTATTATTACATTAATTATGAAATTACAATTATTTATTGTAGTGATTATTTCGGTTGTACGAAAAACGGATAAAATGAATCTTAAAAAGATAGTTTCTTTGCTTGTAGGTGTTCTATGCATTATTCTTATGACATTTATGAGTTAAGAAAGAGTATAAGTTATGATGGCCTTTTTTTATGATTGACAAAACTGTCGGGGGGGGTATGATATAGTCGTTTTTTAAAAAAGGAGAAAAGTATAGATGTTTATTAAAAATAAAAGGAAAGCAAAATATATAGGTGCCTTAGCAGTAACTACAGTATTAACTTGTACGAGTTGCAAAAAAGAAGAACAACAAGTAGAGTTGATAACAGAAAAAGTAGAAGAAAATCAGGAAACAGCAATAATAACTGTTATAAATCAAGCGACGAAACCATGTGTTGATATAGTAAAAGAAATGCAAGGTATAAAGAAAAATCCAGAAAGTTACATAGAAGAACTTACTTTTTCTGAAGATATCCATATCCATTATCGTGATAGTTTTAATTCATTATGGATTTATCCGAAGCGAGAGATTGAAAAAACAAAAGAAGTAGAAGAAGAGTTTTATCCAAAAATAAATTTACTAATAAAAGTCCTTGATATAAAAGAAATATATATTGAAGACTTGGAGGAACAAATTGATTTTTCTAAAATTGACTTTTCGAATATTAGAGAATTAAGTTTTGATAATTTTAATGGAACATTTGATAGTACAAAAGTAAATGTTTCCAATGTTGAAAAGTTACATCTTAGCGAATGTAATGGGCAGTTTGATTATTCTGGATTTCCAAAAGAAATCGACCAATTATATTTATCAAACACCTCTTTAGATATGACAAAAGAAATTTTTTCTATTTGCGATGTAAGATATTTTTATTGGTATGAAACAATAGAAAATACTGGAAATTTAAAGGATTTATTAGAATATTTTATAGAAAATAATATTCATATAAGTAAATTTTTATTAAATCAATGGAACAAGAAAGGTTATAACGGAATAACAAAAGAAGAATTTAATTTGTTAGGAAAAATAAATACAAATTATATATATATTTATGCAGATGGTTTTAAAGAACCTCTTAATTTAGATATAACATTAAATGAAACCATTAGTAGTTTTCATATCGATGCTTATAGTGCATATCGAGATGAGAATTATAATATTGTGAATGGAGAATTAGGAAATATAAAAATAAAGTCTGATAATGAAAAATTAAATTTAGATTTCTCTTATGCAGATATTACTGAAAATACGCATTTTTCCATTCCAGATACTTCATGGATAAATCTAGGGCAACTAAATTGTACAGATATTTCTGCATTTAAAGACTTAGAAAATGTTACTTATTTATGGTTCAAAGAAGATAATGGCCCAGGTCCAGAAGGAGATATAAGAGGAGAAATAAGATATTGTAGTGATCCTTCTGTAGAATTTTATGATGCGTTTTCATTTAATAAGAAGATTGATATATATAGAAATTATGACAACTTACTAAAAGATGTAGAGTATTTTTTTAAACTAAAAGAACTAAAAGCAAGATTAGAAGTATCGCCAAATGAATATTATAATTACTATTGTGAAGTGAGTATTGGAGATTATGCAACATTAATAAATGATGATGTAGAAGTGTATAAATCATTGGAAGATTTGAGCAACAAACAAAACCCTCTTTCTTGTTACTTTGGAACAAGCGAAGACAGATGTATCCGTTCTATTTGCTTAAAAAATGGTGAAAATAAAGTCGATGTAAACAATATGAAAGATTATGAATATTATTTGAGCGAAGGATATGAAGTGATTGGATATACTTATATAAACCTATACGCAACTACTTTAGAAGACTATGAATTCTTTGTACCTGTGGAAAGTGTAAAATTAATTCATACTCCATTTAAATGAAAAATTTCTGAAAACTTCAGAATTTTTTTCTTTTTCTGCGTATCTTTGCTATACTTAAGATATGAAAGAGTTAAGTAAAGAGAAATGGAATGAAGAAGAGTATTCTAATTATATAGAATATTTAAAAAGTATGGGGGATGAATCTTATAAAAAGTTTCATAGTAAGTTAACAACTACTAAGTATGAAATTTTAGGCATACGAGTTCCTATACAAAGAAAAATTGCTAAGGAAATCTGTAAAGGTGATATTGTATCTTTTTTAGAATGTAGTGAAAATCGTTACTACGAAGAAGTTATGATTAAAGGTTTTGTTTTAGCAAGTATTAAAGAAAAAGAACTTTTGCTTATTTATTTAGAAAATTATGTTTCTTTAATTGATAACTGGGCAATTAATGATGGATTTTGTAATAGTTTGAAAATTGTGAGTTTTGATAAAGAATTTTGGTTTTCTTACTTTTCTAAGTATTTAAAAAGTAAGAAAGAATTTAAAGTAAGGGTAGGATTAATTGTTTTCTTAAGTTTTTATGTGAGTGAAGAATATTTAGACAGAATTTTTTCTCTTATTGATGAAATAACTATTGATAAATATTATGTGAATATGGGAATTGCGTGGCTTTTATGCGAATGTTTTACGAAATATCGTGATATTACTTTAAACTATTTATTAAAAAGTAAAATAAATACATTTACTTTTAATAAAACGATTAGTAAAATAAGAGATAGTTATCGAGTTTCAAAAGAGGATAAAGAATATTTGAATTCCTTAAAAAGAAAATAGTTCTTATTTGCAAAAAATCAAAAAAACGAAAGTTTTGCAAATGAACTTGCACAATTTTGAAAAGAAAGAGTATATTCACTATGGATAAAACGATAAATAGAGATTATAATGAAATAAAAGTTGTCAATTTAATAGATTGGTTAGTGAATCAAGAATAGGAGAATGAAAGAATATGAAAAAATTAAAAATTGTTTTTGCTGTACTTTGTATGTTTTGTTTAACAGGTTGTGGAGAAAAGGAAGTTTTAGGAGAAATGCAAACATATGAAAATATAAATTATCAAGAAACAAATAAAGAAACAAACAATGTGATGATTCATCTTGAAGAAGGTAAAAAAATCCTTTTAGAATTGTATCCAGATGTTGCGCCTTTATCGGTTAAAAATTTTAAAAAGTTAGTGAGTGAAGACTTTTACAATGATATTATTTTTCATAGAGTCATTAAAGACTTTGTAATTCAAGCGGGAGATGGAACAAGTTTAGGCAGAAGTGCAAATACCATTAAAGGTGAATTTAGTGCAAATGGAGTAACCAATAATTTGAGTCATGAACGTGGTGTTTTATCGATGGCACGTAATAATGTTAGTATGGATAGTGCAAGTAGTCAGTTTTTCATTATGCTAGAGGATAATACCAATTTAGATGGACAGTATGCGGCGTTTGGGAAAGTCATTGCTGGCATGGATGTTGTGGATTCTATTGGGAGTGTAGTAACGGATAGCAGTGATAAACCTCTTAAAGATATTAAAATAGTAAGTATGGAATTTGTAAGGATAGGTGAATAAAATGAATAATAGACAAGAGTTAGCGGATTTAGTATTTCCAGGATTAACAAAAACAATTGCAGATTATGAGGCAATGTATCCAGAAAGAAATTTGAAAGAAAACGCAAAAGTAACTCGTTTTGCTCCAAGTCCAACGGGTTTTATGCATATTGGACATATGCTTGGTTGTGTTATTGATTACGTACTTGCTAAAAAAAGTAATGGTGTTTTTTATCTTCGTAATGAAGATACGGATACTTCTCGTACCGTAGAGGGTGCAGTTGAATACATTCGTCATGTTTTAGAACATTATCATATGGAACCAGAAGAGTATGAATATCGCGATTTAGAGGAAACAAAAGGGAATTATGCCCCATATATTCAATCAGAAAGAAAAGAAATTTACCAAACATTTATTAAACATTTAATCATAGAAGGTAAAGCCTATCCTTGTTTTTTAACCAAAGAAGAAATGGATGTAATTCGTGAAGGACAAGCAAGAGATAAAAGAAGAATCGGAATTTATGGTAGATACGCTAAATATCGAGATTTACCTGTGGAAGAAGCAATAGAGCGTATAAAAAATGGAGAATCTTACACCATTCGTTTGAAAAGTAGTGGAGATTTTAATCGTAAGTTTAAGTTTAATGATCTTGCAAATGGAGAAATGGAACTTCCTGAAAACGATATTGATATTCCGATTATGAAAAGTAAAGATGGTCTTCCTACTTATCATTTCGCCCATTTAGTAGATGATCATTTAATGCATACAACGCATGTTGTGCGTGGAAGGGAGTGGATAAGTTCTATTCCCGTTCATTATGAATTATTTAAAACTTTTGGTTTTAAAATGCCAAAATATATTCATATTCCTTTGATACTAAAAAAAGATGGAGATACTATTAGAAAAATTTCAAAACGACTAGATCCAGAGGCTAGAATGACTTATTATGAAGAAAAGGGATATCCTTATCTTGCAGTCATTGAAGCCATTATGACTATTGCCAACTCTAATTACGAAGCGTGGAGAGAAGGACACCCTGATGCCCGTTTTACAGAATTTGAATTTTCTCCTAAAAAGATGAGTAGTAGTGGGGCTTTATTTGATTTAGATAAGTTAGATAATATTTCTAAAAATTATATTAGTCATTTAACCAAAGAAGAGGTATATGAAGGGGTTCTTTCTTGGAGTAAAATTTATGATGAAGAGTTTTCTAAAATTTTAGAAAAATACAAAGACTATTCTATGGCTATCTATAATATAGAAAGAGAACAGAAAAAACCAAGAAAAGATTATACGTATTACAGTGAAATTAAAGAAAAAACTTGGTATATGTATGATGAATATTTTGATAGTTCTAAAGTAGACTTTTCGGCATATGATATAGAAGAAGTACAAACCATTTTAACGAAGTACAAAGATATCTATAATGAAGATGATTCGGCGGAAGAATGGTTTAACCGTATAAAAGAATTATGTACAAGCCTAAACTATGCAACGGATATGAAAGCCTACAAAAATGATTCATCAATGTATAAAGGAAGTGTTGTAGATGTAACCAATATTTTACGTATTGCTCTTACTTCTCTTACAACTACACCAGACTTGTATAGTATTATGCAAATTTTAGGAAAGACACGAATTTTGCAAAGATTCGACAAAATGATTGCAAAATAAGTCTCTTTTTTTTATAATAACAGATAAGAAAAAGGTGGGTGATTTTTAATGGCAGAAAAGAAAACAAGTTCAAAGAAAAGTATAACTACAAAAGCGGTTGAAAAAAAAGAAGAGGGAAAAAGTAAAAAAACACCCACTAAATCTAGCGAAACCAAAACAACAAAGAATAGTACAAGTACAAAAGTAGCGAGTACTGCAAAAAAAACAGAAAGTTCCAAAAAAACAACTAGTACTAAAACAACAACAGAAGTGAAAGAGAAGCCAAAAGCATCTTCCAAAACAAATACTTCTAGTACAAAAAAGAAGACAAATGCTAGTGCTTCAAGTGCCACAAAGAAAAAAACAACTAAAACGACTACTACAAAACCTGCTACAAAAAAGACATCTACTACTAGTCCGAAAACAAAATCAGCAGTTTCTACTAAAAAAGTAAAAGAGAATCCTGAAATTCAAACGAAAAAGGGGAAAGAAGAGGTAGGGAAAAATAAAGTTCAAAAAAATGAACCAAAAAAAGAAACGACAAAAAAGATTACTTCTACTAAAAAAATAGAAGGAAAAGAAGTTCCAAAAAAACAAACAACAGGTGATTCTGAATCAAGAAAAAAGAAAACATCTGCTTTCTTTAAAAAGATAAAGTCAAATTGTATTTTATTGTTAAAAAAAGTAAAAGCAGGAACAAAACAAACAACAACCAAACTAAAACCTATTGGCAAAATTGTAGCAACTAAAACCAAGAATGCTTCAAAAAGTCTTGCTAGCCATATAAAAAATGGACTACTTCGTATTAAACAAATATCAAAAAAGAAAAAAGAAAAAAAAGGTAAAGTAAAAAAGGTAAAAGTAGCCAAGAAGAAAAAAATTAAATTAGAAGAATTTGATATTGCCAATAAAGAACAAAAGGTTCAAACAGAAGTAATTTCTTTAGAAGAACAAAACAGAAAGAAAAAGAAATCCAGAATAAAACTTTATTTCTTTTTGGTATTTGTATGCTTATTATGTATTGGTGTTGGTATTCTCATTATGTTGCCTTATGGAATTGGAACCTATCATTCTTCTGCCTCTGGAAAGACATTAGATGTTCCTAATATGGTCAAATTAAAAGAAGAATGTTGTAATTACAACGCAACGTTTAGTACATTTAGAAGAGTAAGTTCTTTAGAAAAAGATATGGAAGAAATATTAAAAGGTTATGAAGTGTTGCAATGTGATGATAAAACGTATTATTATAATCCAACTGAAAATTATACGATTACAGACTATGGAATTCAAAAAGGATTTTTCTTAAATGAAATTTATATCAATTATGGTCCAGGAAATTCTTGTGATATTGAGACGAAATTTAAAAAGTTAGAATTACTAGCAGATGATTTTTCATTAGAAGATGCCAAAAAAGATGGAAACTATGTGATGGACGGCGAAAAAATATATAATAAAAAATCTTATGATGACTTCATGACGAATGTTAGAGCAAAAATCCCAAGTACGTTACGTATTGTAACCACTAATACAGATGGAGATATTTTAATAACAGATTTAGAATATTTAAGTAATGGAAAATATATGGTGTATTATGATGGAACGAGAGATCGTAATCAAAAAAATCATCAAAGTATTATTGCCTATAAATTTGAGCATATGAAAGTATATAAAAATAAATTGTATGTTTATAATGGAGATGAGTTAGTCATAAAAAAAGCAAAAAAATATGAAACCTATTATTTGTTAACATTGCCTCAAGATTAAAATTATCAAATTGGATAATTTTTTTCTTTAACACACATTAGCACTTAATAGTTGACAGTGCTAATATATTGTGCTACAATAAAGTTGTAAAAGGTAAAAATGCATACTTTTTACTGGTATTGTATATTATATTTATAGTACTAAAAAAGAAAGGAAGTCGATTTATATGATGATGATACCAAGAAGAAATGATTTTGATTTGCTAGATGATTTATTCAAAGATCCATTTTTTTCTAATCATGAAAGTAAGATGATGAAAACGGATATCAAAGAAAATGAAAATGGCTATTCAATTGTAGTAGATTTGCCTGGTTATGAAAAAGAAAACATTAAGATTGATGTTGAAGAAGGTTATTTAACCATTCATGCTTCTATGAATGAAGAAAATAACAATGAAGAAAATGGCAAATTTGTAAGACGTGAAAGATATTTTGGAGAATGTTCTAGAAGTTTTTATGTTGGAGAAGCAGTAGAGACAGAAGATGTAAAAGCATCGTTTAAAAATGGAACTTTAAAATTGGAAGTTCCTAAAAAAGAGAAGCAAAAAGAAATAGTAGAGAAAAAATATGTGCAAATAGAAGATTAAAAAGTTTGTAAAACTATAAATGATAGATACTTCCTATTAAAAGGAGGTATTTTTTTATGTACAAATAAATTATGAAAATGCAAGAAAAATAATAAGAATATTTTTTAAGAAATAAAAAAAGTACCTTGTCAAGCAAAACTGGGTGGGAAACTTCAACTTAATTAGAATTACGTTCTACTATTTTTATAGGAAATTACACGCTTACAAAGTAGTCTACTGATTTATAAAAGATAAAAGATTATTTTATATAAATGTTAATAATATTTTCCCTAAATAGGAATAAAAGTAGTATAAAAAACATCAATATCATAAAAGATTTAGGACTATAATTGTCTTCATGGCTTTTGCCTTTACGTATAATATATGAATGGATTTATGAGTATGCTATTCCTAATCAAGTTCATCCTTCGGTGATTGGTTTTATTTTGTCCGAGTATTCTCATAATGGAAAAAGTGAAGAACTTACAGAATATGCAAGATATAGATTATTTTACGATACCTGAAGATGCCAGAGGTTCTTCTGCATGGACAGAGGACTGGGATTTGGCAGTTAGAAGTTTTTCAAAAAAGAAAGAAGTAAATAAAATTGTTTTTACAGATGGCTTTCCTTGTCCAGGAACTATGCCCAAAGAAGATTTGAAAGAAGAGCAAATTATCTGGATTGTATATGGGAATAAAAACTTTCAGCCCTGCTGTGGAAAAGTAATTCAAATTACCCAAAACCAATTAGAGCAGTTAAATATTATGGAACAAACGAATTATTCAGGTAGAATTAGATGAAAAAGGAGTGTAAGAAACCAATTTAATTCTTTATTTTAAAAAAATTTTCAAAAAAAGATAAAAAATTATATAAATTAACGCGTTGTGCTAGTTGAAACAAAAAATAGAAAAATCATTCAAAAAATGG
>CANOWY010000023.1 GCA_947571135.1 uncultured Mycoplasmatota bacterium | reverse complement strand
TTCAAAAGTATTTGCCATAATAGATATAAAATATTCTAGCCATTCTGTAATATCGGCTTCATTTCTTCCAAAATAGAAATTATGGTGTAATCCCATTTGCAACGAATTATAGTATTCATCTATATTTTTATCATAAAATTCTTCCATAACATAGAATCCTTTTAAATCATAATTGTGTGACTTTAAAATATATGTTGCGAGTAATCTTGAACAACGACCATTTCCGTCCCAAAAAGGATGTATTGTAACAAATTCATAAGCCAAAATACCTGCTTTTATTGGAATCGGAATATCACTTGAATCTTTAGAATTAAATTCTTTTATCATTTGTTTAATAAGGTTCTCAACATCTTTTGCCTCTGGTGGCATATAAACAATTGCTCCACTAACAGAATCTGCAACTACATTTTGATCTTTTCTATAACTATTTTTATAAGTTAAATGCTTACCTGAGACTAAATTATGTACTTTAAGAATTAGATCTTCTGTTATGGTATTATTATTTTCTGCTTCTTTATTTAAATACATTAAAGCATTATAATAATTTCTAACCTCTAAAACATTTCTTTCATGCGAATCTTTATTATTTTCTAGCACTTCTTTTACTTCATTTAAGTTTAGATTATTTCCCTCAATTTTAGTAGAGTAATGAACCCTTTTTGCGATTGATTCCTTTTTAATTTCTTCTTCAATAGAAACAGGAAGTTCTAATAAATCAACCACTTCTTTTGCTCGATTAATTTTTAATAAATCATTTACTATTTTATTTGTATAATTCCATTTTATATTCATCTTTTCCATTGTTACCTCCATTCTATTTTTTACTAGCCAAATTATATATAGGAAATTTTTTAAAATCGCCTTTTTCCTTTTTAGACATTTTTGAAAAATTCTCTTCAAATGAATAATAATTGTTAACTAATAAACTGATACAACATAGAATTTGATAATCTTCTTTATTATCTTCTTTTTTGCTTATATCACTTAAAATTTTTTTATCATTTGTTGACAAATAACCTTTCTTTCTATATTTTATTTGCTTAGCATTTATTATATCAATATCATTATTTCTATTCTTACAATTTATTTGACTTAAACTATCAGCAATGTTTATATACTCTCTATTTTTTGTTTCATCATAGACCTTTATAAACATTAATATCAACTGATTTATTGAATCACATACTTCTTTGGTTAATTCTATATTTTTAAAACTTTTAATAATTAACTTTCCATTAAAATTATTCATGCCTATAAATTCTTCGGGTACTAAATTAGCATATATACTGGTTTTTACCTCTTTATTTTCAAACTTGAAAAAACAAATCATATTATCTATTATTTCTTTTGAATAAAAATTATATAGTCTTTTACTGCTTTTAACAATTAAAAATATAAATTTATATTTATTGATTTGTATATAATATTTTTGCAGTTCTTTTATCTCATCTCCAAAATTCCCATTAAATAATTTTATTAATCTATGCAAATTTTTCAAATCAATTTCAGATAGATCCTCATAATTCATGTCAAATTCAGTATTGAAAAATTTAAAAACTTGAACAATTTTCTCAAAATAACCTAATTGCTTATTAAATAAATCTATATTCTTATTTATTTTTTCTTGATTAACAAAAGGAAATTCTAATTTTACATCATCAATCATAATATATTGATATCTAAATAAAGATAAAATAAAATTTAAATCTTTTACACGTTTTTGAGGAGGACCTTTCAAGTCAATATGAACTTTATTATCTATAAAATGAATTGTTATTGGACCAATAATAAATTTATCTTTTTTTGTTCCTATTGCTGTAAAATCTGAATAATACTTTTTATCTTCAATTACAATGTCTTTTTTTATTGTATTATAAGAAGTCCATTCACCTTTTATTGTAACTACTTCTTCATGCGTATCTTTAAGTTGAGCATAACTATATACATCTGCCATTTCTATATATTCCTCATATTCATTAGCATTTACAACAACTTCTGTCTGAAAATTTTCAATTTTTCCAAATTCTGTTTCATTTATAATTCTTTTTCCTGCTTGCTTATTTGAGTTTTTATAAAAATTTATACAAACATTTTTAAAACTTAATACACCTTTATCATTTATTTCTTTTAATTTTAAAGATATGAATTTTTGCTTGTCATTTAAATTTTTCAAAATTTGGTATATATCTACAGGTAATAAATTACAATAAAATATTTTATAATCATCAATTGTTTTAAAATCAACTACAAATAATAGTGTCCCTTTTACTTCCTTTTGATACCCCTTTAAGGTTTCAACTTCAATTGAGAATGTATTAGTTTTTTTAAATTGTTTAACTTTTCTACCTTTTATTTGAACATCTATTTTTCCTTCATATAAATCATTAGTTTTATTTTCACCACTATATACAAATATATTTCCATCCCATAGAGGTGTTTTATCATTTGAATTGATATAAGGACTTAAACAATCAGAATTTTTTAAGATTTCTTCTTCAATCTTATTAGTAGCAATTTTTTCTATGTCTGTTGTAGTCATTTTACACCTCACTTCTCTTAATTGGTCAGTCACGACTGACTAATTTATAATGACAGCATGATAGCAAATTTTGGGAGGGGTACTCCTATTTTTTCCTGTCATTCCTGTCATTTTTCTTATTAAATGTTTTTTCAACAAGTTCTTTTGTTTCTTTATTGGCATTATATACTGCTAAATAATTGAATAATACTGCAACAGTCATAAGAAGATACATACTCCATATAGCATATAAACTTGTTCTTATGCTCTTGTTGTAAAATTCACAAAATAATACTATTAAATATATTAAGCCACTTAAAACGATAGACACTGCTGTTACATCATTAAAAGATCTGTTAATAGTATTTGATTTATGTTTATCAAGGTTTCTTCCAACTTTGCTCCAAATAAACACATATAACACCTCAAAAAGTAACATTAAAGTAACTAGCATCCAATAAAAAGCATAGAAAATATCTTTTTTTAAAGTAGTACATAAAATCGCCAATGCTAATAAAATCACATTTACTAATATCATCCCTATACTAATCCTTTTGTTTCTTTTTATCATTTTCAACTGCCTCCTTTCTTCTTGCACTATTTAAAACATTAACAATTTCTTTTGCTGTTTCAATTTGATACTCGGTATCTTCAATCGTTTGTGAAATAACTTCTCTTTCAGAATCAGTTAATTTTTCTTTTTCTAGTCTTTCTCTAAAATTAGTTACTAATTCTTCCCAATTTTTAATCATTGATGAAGTATTTAAAATAGCATCCACAATTTGATCCCCTTTTAAATGTTCATAGTAGTTAATTAAAAATGGATTTAAAGAAGTTACTTGAAAACCTAATCCTGCTGCATACATTAAATCATTGTAGTTTATTCCTATATGTGTACTAATCTTTCTTAATGTTTTTGGATTTGGTATTTCTCTTTCTCCTGATTCAATTCTTGCAAGTTCAGTATCGCTTATTTTAGCAATTCTAGCAAGTTCTCTTTTAGATAAGTTTTTCTCTTCTCTTGCTCGAGCTATCATTTGCCCAACAGTTTCATTATTGTCTTTCATACGAATAAAACTCCTTTCGCAATATAAATATAACACATTTTAATTCCTTTTGCAACTTTTTAGTTATTTTTTAATTAAAATTGCGACTTTTTTATTGACAAATAATTTTTTATGGTTTATCATTAACTTAAAGGTTGCGATTTTAATGTTTTTACAACCTTAATAGTTCTTTGACAATTAAATAGAGTTGGAAATCACCGATATTCTGCCGACTCGTTAAATAAATGCAAGGCAAAATACCTCTATTGGCACGAGAGTTGTAGATTAACTAAAATCTTCGTTACATATATGGCTAACTACTATATATACATCCTTAAAGGGAGTTGTTGGTAACACTAAAACCATCAAAAGTAAGAGAAAGCGAGGTGAATCTATGAATGCAAGAGAGACTTTAAACTTAATATCAAAACAATGGTGTGATCTAAATGATTTAAGAAAACTTACAGGGCTAGGAAAAAATAATGCTATCAAGTTAAAAAATGAAATAAGAATTGATTTAGAAAACAAAGGCTATTTACTTCCTAACAAATTACTTCCTATGAATGAAGTTGTAAGTTATCTCAAAATAAATATAAGTTATCTTCAAAAAATGGCAAAAGAAGTTATTAACTAGAAAGGAGTTTTAAATGAAAACAATAAGTGAAATGAGAAAAGAGGCAACAAAAAAAGACTTCATAGTTGATAACCTAATGAAATCTAAAGGATTATATTGTCTTGTTGCAAGACCAAAGGTTGGCAAGTCATTACTCGCATTACAACTTGCTAACTCTATTGCAACAGGAACAACCTTTTTAGGATTTAGGACAAGTCCATCTCCTGTCTTATATATTAGCACAGAAATGAATTCTACGCAATTAGTTGATAGAATTGATAAGATGAACTTACAATTTAATGATGATAATTTCGTTATGATAGAACAAAATCCAAGTGAAAGAAAACTAAATTTAATGGATTTACAATTAAAGTTTCAAACATTTGCTAATGACTATAAAGGTCGATTTGTAATCATAGATATGTTTAGTGGAATTGATTTAAACAATGGTTATAATCTAAATGACTATCAAGACATGGGACAAGTTGTAATTCCAAAATTTAGAGAATTATGTAAAAAATATGACTTCACTATTCTTCTAGTCCATCACTTAAATAAGAATAATACTTCTTTAGGTAGCACTGCTATTGATGGATCAGTTGATGGAAAAATCACTTTAAAACAGGATTCAAACCTAAAGAATAAGATACTTTTAAATTATGAAAGTAGAGACTATGAGGGATTAGATTTAGTTCTAAAACGAAATGAAAATTTATTATTTGAACTATCAGAAGTCGAGAGTGATGACTTAAATTATAATATACTAACTTTTCTAAATTATGCTATCAAACAAAAAGAATTTTCTTTTAATGTATCGGATATAACAAGTAAATTAAACTTACAAATTACTCCATCAGCATTTGGAAAATTACTAAATAACAACATAGCAAATTTAGAAAAAGAAGGACTTCATATTGAGCAAAAAAGAACTTCTATTGAAAGAATATATATTGCAAAATATGAAGAACCGACTTATGAAAATGAATAAGTTTCATAATAGTTTTTGTAACTTTTTTCTAAAAAGTTATATGTAAAAAATGAACGAGGCACGTTTTTTTGCGAAGCAATGAAAGTGGCGATAGTGAATATTTTTACAATTATGAAAGGTACTACCCTTTCATAATTCATTAAATGATAAGTACCTAGTAGGTGCTTATTATTTAATCTTGTTTATAAGCATTTGCCTTTACGTGAGTATTGGCATTTGCGATTAAACAAGCATGGGGGTTATTAGGGAACTCCCTAATCTCACGAATGGGCTCTTAGCCCTAGTGAGATAGGTCTAAAAAGACCTATCTACTAAAGAAGCACGAGCAAAGGAGGTATTAAATGTATGATGGAAAACAAGTTGTACGAGTTGTAAACAGTTATAAAAAAGATGACCTTTATAATATTGGAAAAGAAATGTCCGATAGAAAAGGTACAGGAAATTATGAAGAAACAAGAACTGAATATAATGTTGATTATGTATCACTAACTCAACCTAATTTATACCAAGAAGTAAAGAAAAAATTAAAAGACAGAAAAATCAAATATAAAGATAAGCCACTTACTAATTATCTAAATGGGGTTATCTTCACAAGTGGTCCTGAATTTTTTCAAAGTTTAGGAATGAAATTTGTAGATAGTGGTAGAACTTATCACACAGGAACTAAAAAGGGTCAAAATGTAATGATACCCGTAATAGAATCTCAAAAGGATATACCGAATGCTGTTACCTACTTTTTTGATTCATGTATGGACTTTTTAAAAAGTTATGTTGGTGAAGAAAATATTGTTTTAGCACAAGTTCATTATGATGAAGATACACCTCACCTACAAGCCTATTTTATGCCAATAGTGGACAAAACAAAGCGAAAGCAGTACGAGAAAGATAAAAACGGAAATATCATTAAAGAAGAATATGTAAACAAAAAAGGTGAAAAATCTTTTAAGTATAAATTACTGCGTGATGATAAAGGTAAAATAGTTTATAAAACAGAAAAAGGTTTATTCTTAAATAACGACCAATTTTGGAAAGATCGAGGTGCACAGTATTCTTTTTCAAAAATACAAGATGACTTCAATAAATTTATTACAGGAAGAGGTTTTAATCTCTATCGTGGTGATATTGGGGCAAATAAAGAAAATCAAACTAAATTAGAGTATGATATAGCCGAAAAAAAGGCTGAATTAGAAGAATTAAATATTGAAAAGGAAAATACCTTAAAGATAATAGAAAACTCCAAAAATGGGCTTAAAAACCTAGAAAAAGATAATGATAAAGAGTTATTAAATCCTATCAAAAGAAAACTAGGTGGATTCAAAGAAGAAGATGTCCATAAAATTATAGAGTATACAAAAGAATTAGAAAGTAAAGTTGTTGTTTTATCTACTGATAACGAAAATAAAGATTTAATGATTGATAAACTCTCTAAAGAAAATGAGACATTCAAAGATAATGCTGTACTTATTAAAAGAAATGAATTAATAAAAGAGCAAAAGTCTACTATTAATTCTCAAAAGAAAGAGATTAATAGATTAACTGATTTAGTTGATATTTTAAATCATAATATAGAAAGTCTTAAAGATAAATTTGAGCAAGAAATTGATAAGTGGAAAAATCTATTTAAAAAAGTATGTAAAGCACTAGATAAAGTATTAGGCATAGATAAGCCCCAAGAAAATTTAGAATATGAAGATATTGCTGATGCCATTAATTATGGTTATTATAGCAAAAATAATAAAGAAAAAGATAAAGATGATTATGAAATTGGAATGTAGAAAGGAATTGATTAAAATATGATGGAAATAATTATTGATAAAAATACAAATTTAGAAAAAGAAAAACTAATTGTTAAATCATTAGAACAAGACTTAAAAGAAGATCTATGCTTTTTAAAAGCCATAGAGTGATATTTTAAACTCTTTAAATCGTTATGAATATCAAAAAGACAAAGTTAAAGAAACTACTCTAAATACTTATTTAGATAGAATACGTTATATAGCTCTATTAGATAATGTTAAGGTTAAAGATTTTAATCTACAACATTATGAAATGTGGAGAAAGAAAATTATGGAGTATAAACTATCAAATCGAACAAGGAACTATATCTATAAATTCTTAAAAACAATAATGAATTTTGGTACAAAATGGTATGGATTAAATTTTAATAATATTTATCCAAAAATGACTAACTTTACTGATCCTAACGAAATAAAAAAAGAAATGGAATTTTGGACTTATGATGAATTTAGGAAATTTATTTCAGTTGAAGATAATATAATATTCAAATGCTTATTTAAGACTTTGTATTTTTGTGGACTTCGTAAAGGAGAAGCAAGGGCATTAAATTGGAATGATATTAACTTTACTACAAATATGGTAAGAATCAATAAAGGATTAAATGATAATGTTAATAAAAAGCAATATACTATTACAAGTCCTAAAACTTTAACAAGTAATAGAACTCTACCTCTACCAAAAGAGCTAGTTGATGATTTAAAAGTTCTAAAAGAAGATGCTATGAGCTATACTAATTTTAAAGAAGATTGGTTTGTTTTTGGAGGCTCTGCTCCTCTAGGTGATGATGTCATTAGAAGAAGAAAAAATAACAATTGTAAAACAGCAGAGGTTAAACAAATTAGACTTCACGATTTTAGGCATAGTTGTGCTAGTTTACTTATCAATAGTGGTGCTGACATAACACTTGTTGCCAAGTATTTAGGACATGCCAAAATAGATGAAACCTTAAACACCTACTCGCATATGTTTAAAAATAAATTAAACAATATTATGAATATTATAGACACTCTTAATGATAATGCTAAAAGTAAATTAGAAGAATCACCTAATAAAGAAGATGACTTTGAGGTAAGTATATAAAATGAAATAAGAGAATTGGAAGATATGCTCCAGTTCTCTTATTTTTTTATGAATAAATTTACAAAAAGTGTGAAAATGCCACCTAAATGCCACCTAAAACATATTTTTCGAATTTTCAATTTTCACAAATCCTTATAAATAAAGGGCAAAACAAATGGAGCACATTTAATCGTGCTCCTTCAGGGGGTTTTGGTTGATCCGCTCTTAAAATGTAAGAGCGATTCGAAAGGTTAGCATGATATCAATGTTGTCTATCATGCTATTAAAATCATATAATGAATTTGAACCTTTGTCAAACAAATTCGTACCCTTTTATTAAATTTTTTCTGCATTCTCTTTTTCTATCTGTATTTTCAACTCATCATAGTAAATTGCCTCCGCAATACAAACATAAGGAACTGTCCAAATAAGTCCTATTCCCAATGTGATTATGGAAAAAAGGATCCAACCTATAAAACTTAATCCAAAAACAAAATAATTCCATTTATACCCTTTCATCATTTTTCTACTTTTTTCTAAATAATCCATAGGTGTTAAATCCTGATTGTCTGCGTAAATATAAAACACCATAGAATAACCAAGAGCCATTATTATGCCTGGAATAATAAGTAGTATTCCTCCTAAGAATATAAAGAGTAACAATAATAAGGAAATAGCAGCAATGGGAAGAATATTCCCAACAAACTGGAATATGTCTTCTCGTATAGGTTCTTCTCCTCTTATCATTTTCAAAATGTAAGCATTAAATCCTACTGATAAAGTTGAAGTGAAAAAGGAAACTACTAAAGTGAGACAAGCATACATTGTACTATTCTCATTAAACAATAATTCAATTCCTATATTGCATAAAATAGAGATGAGAAATATGAGTAAATAGGCTTTCCAAAATTTTTTTAAATTTTCTTTTGCAATCTCTTTGGCTTTTTCTTTAATTTCAATTCGATTCATTTAGAATCCTCCTTCTTTTTATTATATTTTATAAAATTTCTTTAATCAATATTAGTAATACTTTGCAAAATTTCTTTGTATTTTTCTTCTAATGCTTTGTTCTTCTCTAAAAAAATCTTTGTATCTTCTTTTGCTTGCAAAAGAATTTTAAAATCATTCTTTAAATCCGCTATTTTAAACACCATATCTCCACTTTGTTTGGTTCCAAATAAATCTCCTTCTCTACGCATAAGAAAGTCTTGCTCGCTTATGTAAAAACCGTCATTACTGTTTTCTAACACCTTTAATCTTTCACTATCATAATCACTTATTAAATAACAATAAGAATCCAAATCATTTCTTCCTACTCTTCCGCGTAATTGGTGAAGTGTCGCAAGTCCAAACATTTCGGCGTTAAAAATCACGATTGTTGTGGCATTTTTGACATCTACACCCACTTCTATTACAGTGGTTGCAATTAATATTTTTGTTTTTCCTGTTTGAAAGCGATTCATGATACTTTCTTTTTCTTTTGGTTTGATTTTTCCATGTAGAACTTCTATAGGTACTTTGTTTTGAAAAGCAGTTGAAAAACTTGATTTTAAGTTATTAACATCTCTTACATTTCTTTCTTCATTTTCCTCGATAGAAGGTGCTACTACGTATACTTGATGTCCTTTTTTTATTTCTTCTAAAATATTTAGTAAAACGTCTTTTAACTCACTTTCCTTTTTGACAAATGTTTTGATTTCTTTTCGACCATTTGGTTTAGTTTTGATGATGCTTGTGTCCATATCTTGATAAATGGTAAGAGCATAAGTTCTTGGTATAGGTGTAGCACTCATATAGATGGTATCTGGACTTACCCCTTTGTTTTGTAAATTTCCTCTTTGATTTACTCCAAAACGGTGTTGTTCGTCAGTAATAACAAGTCCTAAATTTTTAAATGCTACGTCTTCACTAATCAGAGCGTGTGTCCCTATTAAAATATCAATTTCCCCTTTAGATAGTTGTTCGATAATTTCCTTATGTTCGCTTTTCTTTTGGCTTCCTACTAATAGACCTACATGGATTTGGTTAGGTTCTAAAGTGTTTTTTATGGTTTCATAGTGCTGTCTTGCCAAAATTTCTGTTGGGGCCATTAAAGCGCTTTGATAACCACTTACAGTATTTGCATACATGGTAATGGTTGCCACCATGGTTTTCCCACTCCCAACATCCCCTTGTAATAATCGATTCATTTTCTTGTTGCTTTTTAAATCCTTTAAACATTCTTCTACTGCTATTTCTTGGTCTTTAGTGAGCGCAAAAGGAAGTTTTTTTATAAAATTTTCTATTTTTTTTACATCAAATATTTTTTTTGTTCCTTCTATTTCTTTATTTTTATTTTTTAAATAATTTATTTTTAACATAAAGATAAAAAATTCTTCATATATTAAACGTATTTTGGCTTGCTTTATTTGGTTGATGGTTTGTGGTTTATGAATCATTTTAATGGCTTCTTCTTTTGATAAGAAGTTGTATTTTTCTACTATTTCTTTGGGTATATAATCTGTTACATTTTTACGTTCAGGTAAAGCATGCTCTATATATGTACTTAATTGGTTATTTTTTAGTCCTTTTATAATATGATAAACTGGTTCTATTTTGGGTTCTGTTAATATTCCTAGTTTTAATTCACTCGCTACGAAGGTATTTTTTTGTTTATTGTATTTTCCTACTAGCATAATATTTTTGCCTACTTCTAAATTCTTATAAAGGAAAGCCCGATTAAAAATCGTAACATTAATAAGTAAATTGCTAGTTAAGGCTTTAAAGGATAAGCGATTGAAATTCCGCTTGATGTACGAAAGTTTAGGAGTAGATTCAATTAAAGCATTTATGGTAACACTTGTATTTTCTTCACTTGTCTCTAAATCTACTGGTTTATAGATATTATAGCGATAAGGATAAAATTCTAGTAGATCTTCTACATTGTAAATATTCAATTTGTTTAATAAGACTTCCGATTTTTGCCCAACGCCTTTTATGTCTACTAGTTCCATATCCATTATCTCCTTGTATAATCTTATTATACTCTATAGGTGAACAAATGTATAGTTTAGGGTTTTTATTTTTATAAAGAATAGGTATTTTGATATTCTTCTATTTCTAGTATATAAGGAAGCAAATCTTTGTATCCTATTAATATTTCTAAATAGTCTTCCTCTTCTAAGTTTGAAAGTATCACTTTTTTAGAGGAGTCTTTAGCATGAATAAAAATATTGTTTCCTAAATATAGCCCTAGATGTCCAGGATAATAATTATCTTTTGTAGGGGTGTTGTCCTGTAAGGATTGAGTATGAAAAAACAATATATCTCCTACATGTATAGCAGCCAGTTTTATTTTTTTCTCTTGCATTGTTAAGTTTCTAAAATCATAAAAGAATCCGATGGGACTTGTCATTACTTTTGTTGTGCTACTTTTTCCAAATCCATCTTGACGAATGGAAAAAGAAAATAAATCTCTATATACTACATTGATTAATTGTTCACAATCAAAACAGTCAAAATTTTTATTTGGCACCTGAGCAATTTTGTTTAAATGCTTAACGCTTTCTAATTTAATTTTTTCTCTAATCTCATTTTCTATCATAGAGGAAACATCTCCTTTTGTCTTTCTAGTATATCTCTCTAATAATTTTTATACAATGTTTCGTTATTTTAAGTTGTATTATTTTATAAAATATTCTTTTATTTTTACTAATTGTAAACGTTTGAAAACAAAAGTAAAAAAAACTTTAAAAAATATAAAAAAAGTGTTGACAAAATTCGCCTTTTCCTTTAGGATATAAATCACCAATTCACTTGAGAAGGCGAATTGGTGCTAGTATCACACTAGTCAACCCCTTTTTATTCTTTTAGAAGTTGCCTTCAGGGGGCAACTTCAAATTGGGAAATTAAAAAGCATTAACAAGTAAAACTTGTTAGTGCTTTTTTCTTTGTTCTCTTTACAATCTTTGATTATATATTTAGTTTTGTATATGTGCTAATATAAAGCAATTGTATAGATTTGTGATTCTACTGTATTATAAACTGTCTGCCCATTATGTTTAACTCTACACTTTATAAAATAACTATCTGTATATTCTTCTATATTAATATTTATACTAGAATTTTTTCCTGTACTTCCAAAAGTATCAGAATTAGATTTTAAAAAACTATTTATTTCTTGATCTGTTGCGATTCCAAATGTTGTTGTTCCTGTTAACGATCCATAATTATTGCCTCCACTTGTTCCATAGTAATTTATCTCTAAATTATTGTATTTCTCTAAAGATACTTTATTTTTACTAAAAATAGTGATATAAGTGCCTTGACAGGCCGCACGTACCATATAATACGTATTATTATTTTGAATTTTGTTAAATATTCTATCGCTTTCTCTTCCTCCATAATACATATTATAGCCAAAATCCCCACCAATAATGCTTGTTATTTTACCGTTTTTATACAAGTAACATGGTAGTCCTGCATTGTATTTTTCTTCTTCACTAATTACAGTGGATGATAAAAATTTCTTGGCCACTTCTGTTGTATAATTTTCATTGTTTTTTATCTGGCTTTTTAAATTGTTTGAACTTGCTATTAGTTTCATGGCTTCTTCACTTATTATTATTTTCTCTATGTCTTCATTATTTGTTAAAAGTTGATCTACATTTTCTGCTGTACTTCCAATTAATTGTACTAATTTTCGAAAGTTACTTAATGAGTCAAATGTTATTGTACAAGTTGTTTCACTTTCTGTTAAATTACTTACAAAAATCCCCCATCTTTCTTCATTCCATTCTCCTATTGCCCCTTTATCACATACTATTTCTTCTACTGCATATCCTTCTTCTTTTGTAGGTATTTTTGATGATAATTTTCCATCTACTATGGCGGCTATTTTAACATCTCCTATACTATTTCTAAAATCTGGGATTCTTCCTTGTAATACATTAAACTCTTTTTTCTCTTCATATAAAGCAAAGGTTTTATAAAGTGTTATTCCTCCTAAAACTAGAAGCATTCCTACTATGCTTCCTATTAGGATTTTCTTATTCTTTTGATTTTTGTTAAACTTCTTAAATCCACCTGGTTTTCTTTTACTTTCTAATGTACCCCCCCCCCAGGTTATTTCCTGAAGTTGGGAGGTCTTTTCTTTTTTCTTCTTTTTTCATTTTTCTTTCCTCCTTCTATTTTTCTAAACTTAGTATAACATGTTTCCGTTTATATTGTACAGTTTTTATTTAAGTAAAAAAGAAGAGTTTTATTTTTTCTCTTCTAACTTTATTTCTAAACTACATTCATCTATTATTTTCAAAAATATCTCTAAACTAATTTTTCTTATTCCACTTTCATAATGTGCTAAGGTACAATTTGAAATTTTTAATCTATGTGCTAATTCTTTTTGACTTATCCCTCTACTCTTTCGTATCTTCTTTAAATCTATTGTATTCATTTATATACCTATTCGATAAGGATTTTCTTGAGTTCCATTACCGCTTTTATAAAATACATTGGACTTTAAATAGAATGTTGGACGTATATCCCAATGACCATAGGCATTATTAATAAGTAAGGCCCCACCAGCTTCTAAATTTCCAGATGCATATATTCCCCATGCATACTTTCCTTCCATTCCACCAGAAGCATTTAAAACCCACTCATAGTATTTATTTTCGACATTATACAGCCATGCATTTGATTTGATGCCAGATAGAGTGTTATAAATTACCGAATTTCTAAAGTTACTGCCTGCTGAAAAAGCATAATCACTCGGATACATTAATCCTATATTATTAACAGAACTTAAAGCACCATTATGATAACTTTTTTGATTGCTCCTTTCATCTAGATAAAACTGATTAGGAGTTGCACTATATCTAATACCAATACTAGGAGCAGCCGTATACCAAACACTTGATGCTATATATTCTTGATATTTTTCTAAACTATTCCAATACACTTTATTTAGTACTTGTATACTTAATGAACTTTGTTCCCAATTTGTTTGGTTATGTAATCCGTCCCAATTATATCCTCCTCCAGAGTGCCCTGTATATCCTGCTGCCCCATCTGAATGGTAAAATCCACTTTCATTTTCTATATAAAAATTCGCTTTGATGAGTTTTACTCTATTTTCATACTCTCCACCTATTTCACTTTGGGTAGGTATCGCTCCTATAATTCGATATAAGTTATCTTCTGTACAGTTTTCTTCACATCCAAAATATACATAATTATTCGGATTTGCTCCCACATATCTATAATCTGTTAAGGCTTCTGTTTGATTTGTTTCTGGATGTTCAAATTTCTCTATCGAATTATTCTCTTCCATTTGTTCTATTATATAATCATTGAAATAATCATACACAATTTGATTTAGATTTGCATTCACAACAATCTTACCTATAAAATTTTTATTCATCGCATTATCTTCTACTGTTACATGCTCATCTATCCATAGTTTTAGACTATAACTTTTACTTCCAAAACTTCCTAACTCTCCATGAATTAAATATCTTCCCTCTACTGCATTTTCAAGCGTTACTTCCGTTTCAGAAAGGGTATTTAATATTTGTTTCTCTCCTCCATCAAACTCTACTGCTATATATTCACTTGCCAGTCTATTCTCACTTTCTAGTATTTCTAAACTTACATCATATACTATGCTTGTATTACATGTATTTTTGATTGTAAATTGATAAGGTATCAATCTTTTTGCTTCTACATCAGATAAAGGGTAGGCTTTTTCTAATTCTATTGCAGCACTTTCATCTATTAATTCTATTTTTAGACAATCACTATTAATTTTATTTACAGATTGTTGAACTGTAGTATAGGACCACCATGCATAACTTGCTCCTATTATGATTCCTATACTTAGTAGGATTCCTACTACTATTAATAAAAGTTTTCTCTTCCAGTCTATCCCTGGGTTACTTTCTAGTATACCCCCCCCAGGTTATTCCTGAAGTTGGGAGGTCTTTTCTTTTTTCTTCCTTTTTCATTTTTCTTTCCTCCTTCTATTTTTCTAAACTTAGTATAACATGTTTCCGTTCATATTGTACAGTTTGATTTTAAAAAAAGGGAAAGATAATTATCTCCTTTTATACATTCATACTTTTTTCTTTATATTCTTGGTATCGTTTTATCGCATTTTGCTTATTCATTTCTAAAAGTTCTTTGGCAAGATTTTCATCTTTAATTTTTAAGGCTTGGTATCTAGTCTCGTTATCTAGAAAACTTTCATAGGCATCGAAATTTGGCTCTTTGGAGTCTAAATATAACTTATTTTCTTCTGGGTGATAACGCATTAACAATTGGTATCCTACTTCTACTGCTAATGCTTGTTCTTTATTGGTACAAGAAAGTCCACCTTTAATACCGTGCTCAACACATGGTGAATAGGCAATGACGATACTTGGGCCATTATGCGCTTCTGCTTCTTTTAAAGTTTTTATAGTATGCGCAAAATCTGCTCCTAAGCAAATACTTCCAACATAACAATTTGGATAACACATAGCGATTTTAAATAAATCTTTTTTTGCATTCTTTTTCCCAAAATCTGCGAATTCTGCCACTTGTCCTACTTTAGAAGATTTCGACATCTGTCCTCCTGTATTCGAATAAACTTCGGTGTCTAAAACTAAAATTTTGATTTTTTCATTACTAGATAAAACATGGTCAATTCCACCAAAACCAATGTCATAAGCCCAACCATCTCCCCCTAGAGCCCATACACTGCGTGCAGGAATGTAATCCAGTAAATCACGTAAATCTTTTGGAATTTGAAACCTTTCAAGTTCTTTTTTTAGTTTGTAAGTAATTTCAAAATTCTCTTTGTTATTAATCCATAATTCAAATTTTTCTTTTAACTCTTTATCTATAGCAGTGAGAGAGGATTTCATAATACTTTCAATTTGATTTCGTTTTTGTTTATAAGATAATAACATACCTAACGCAAATTCGGCGTTATCTTCAAATAAAGAATTTGCCCAAGGAATAGAATAAGGTGTTGATGGAATACTTCCTCCATAAATACTGGAACATCCTGTTGCATTGGCTATGACTAATTTCTTTCCTACTAATTGCGTTAGAAGACGAATATAAGAAGTTTCTCCACATCCTGCACAAGCCCCACTAAATTCAAAATAAGGTTTTACAAAACTTAAATCTTTTACCGTATCTTTTTTTTCACTATCTGGATTTTCATATGTATTAAAGTAATAATCCGCTTCCTTTTGTTTTTCTTCCTCAAATTCTCCAAAAGCAAGGGCTTTTTCTCCTTTTAATCCTGGACAAATGTTAATACATAACCCACAACTCGTACAGTCTGCTTCACTGATACTTACTAAATAATTATATTTATCACTTCCAAGAATTGGCTTTCCAATACTTTTGTCTTCTGTTTTAAAAGAACGAATAACACTGTGTGGGCAAACGAAACTACAACGTCCACATTGGATACAATTTTCAGGTAGCCACTTGGCCACTTTATCAGCAATTTTACGTTTTTCAAGTTTAGAAGTTCCTCCTTTGAATGTACCACTGCATATGCTTTCTAAGTCACTTACTGGTATTTGATATCCTTCTCTTCTACTGATACGTTCAAATAAAGATGTTGCATTCTCTTTTTCGTAGCCATCTTGGTTTAAGGTAACCTCTTCTAGATTTTCGAAAGCCTTTTTTACAGCACTTTGGTTATTTTCGATAACTTCGGTTCCTTTGGTTTTAAAACTTTCTTCAATTGTTGTTAACACAATTTCTAAAGCGTTTTCGATCCCAATCAATTTTAAAATAATGACTTCCATAATTTTGTTAATTTTGCCTTTTATTTTACTTTCTTCTGCTAAGGCACTTGCGTTAATTGTTAATACTTTAACGTTCTTTTCTCTTATGATTTCTTTGTCTTTCTTGCTTATTTTTTCATTTAATAAATGTTTATCCGTAGTATTGATTAGAAGGATTCCATTTTCACGAATGGTATTTAGCATGTCAAACTTTTTAAAATATTCGTCTTTTGTCACGACCACTAAATCTGGGTGAGTTACATAAAAAGGTGAATAAAACTCTTGGTTTTTAATACGTAAATTGCTAACAGTGATTCCTCCACTTTTCTTAGAATCGTATTCAAAATACCCATCACCATATTTATCTAATTTCGTTAGTGCAAGAGTCAAAATGTCTTTACTAGCACTTACCATACCATCACTACCAAATCCATAAATTAAAATTTCTTTGGCATCCAAGTTTAGTTCATAATTGCCTTTTTCTAAACTTAGATTTGTCACATCATCATCAATTCCGATTGTAAAATTATCTTTCAAATTAGTGTCAAGCATTTTAAACACACTGTAAATATCGCTTGGTGTTGTATTTTTACTAGAAAGACCAAAACGCCCTCCTGCGATTGCTATATTTTCTCCCTTTAATGCAGATAAGACATCAAGATACAAAGGCTCTCCATTACTTCCGGCTTCTTTTGTTCGATCTAAAACAGCAATTCTTTTAACAGTCTTAGGGATTACATTTTTCAAGTACTCCTTACTAAATGGACGATATAAATGTACCTCTACTACTCCTATTTTGTTTCCTTTTTTGTTTTCCTCTTCTACCACAAGTTTTATGGTATCCACAACACTTCCCATGGCAATAATTATATTTTCAGCGTCCATACTTCCATAATAATTAAAAGGTTTTATATTCGTATTGCAGATTTTATTTACTTGTTCCATATAACGATTTACGATAGCAGGCATGGCTTCATAATATTTATTTCTTGCTTCTACAGTTTGAAAATAGATATCCTCGTTTGAAGCAAGACCTTTTTCAATTTGGCTGTCTACATTTAACATTTTACTCTTGTATTCGTTTATTTTTTCGTAATGGATTAATTTTAAAAATTCGGTATCGTCGATTTCTTCTATAGAATGTAGTTCGTGACTAGTACGAAAACCATCAAAGAAATGAAGGAAAGGAAGACTTCCTTCTATTGCAGATAAGTGTGCTACCGCTGTATTTGCTCTTACATCTTCTATATTGGTGCTTGCTAACATACAAAATCCTGTTTGTCGTGCCGCATAGATATCGCTATGGTCTCCAAAAATGGATAAAGCATGGGTTGCAATGGTACGACTAGCAACATGAATAACTCCAGGTAACATTTCTCCTGCCATTTTATACATATTAGGTAGCATTAAAAGAAGTCCTTGACTTGCTGTAAAAGTTGTAGCAAGAGATCCTGTAATTAGAGCCCCATGCATAGCACCAGAGGCTCCGGCCTCACTTTGCATTTCTATGAGTTCTACTTTTGTATTGTAAAGATTTCTCTTGTTTGTGTGATTTAAATAATCAATATTAGAGGCCATAGGACTAGAGGGTGTAATCGGATATATCGCAGCGACTTCACTAAATAGATACGCAATATTAGAACACATTTTATTTGCATCCATAACTTTTTTCATAAAACCAACTCTTTTCTATTTTTATATATTATAGCATTATATACTACTATTTTTCTAACATATCATGTAAAATTTAGTAAAGAATAGTTGTATATTCTTCTCTTTTTCTTATATAATGAATTTATAAAATAAAGGAGAAAAAGAATGAATATTAGTGAAATTAATCAAAAATTAACTCGATTATATAATAGACTTGTCCCGAAACTATCTACTCGCAATTTCAAAATTATAAATACCAC
>CANOWY010000022.1 GCA_947571135.1 uncultured Mycoplasmatota bacterium | reverse complement strand
AGAATAAAGGGTACTTTATCTATGAAGCAGGAAACTTGGGAGGCGACAACCAAGATGAATAAAATTTGTGAAACTTATTTTATTCTTTTGTTCTATTTAGAAAATTTGGAAGAATTACAACACAACAAAATGTATAAGTATTCTGGTCTGTGGAATTGTAAAGAGTATTTAGAAAAAGAGAATTTTTCTATTGCAACACTAACCTATTATCCTATTTATTGTAAACAATTTGAATATTTAGTAAAAATGGGATTATATGCTCTAGCCTGTGATTGTGCATATGCAATAAAGAAAAAAAACAATTTCAAAGAAACTTTTGGGGTGGAGAAAAAATATTATCCTTTTATGAAAGAAATTAACATTACATACCGTTTATTAAATGCTTTAAAATTATATCCTACAACTAATATCGAAATACTTGATTTCATAAGTGATTATGAATGGTTAGTAGAAGAACTTTCTCCTCATCTAAAGTTTGATAAAATTTTGCCCTATTTAGAAGAGCAAGGACTTACAAAAGATAATTTTTATGAATATTGTGACTACATAAGGTGCCTAAAAAAAATGCAACTAAATTTAAAAGACAATTGTATTTTGTTTCCTAAAAACTTTATGCAAGAACATGACAAAGTTAGTACAGAGGTCATCATTATAGAAAATCCAGAAATAAACAAAAAAATTAAAGGTTTTGCTAGCATTCTTTCTTTAAATCAATACGAAGATGAAAACTTTGTAATTTATCCAGTTGATAGTATTGAAAGTATGATGGAAGAAAGTAGAAAACAAGCGAATTGTTTAAGAACATATTCTAGTAGTGTGAGCAATAATGAATGTCAAATTTATTTGATGAGAGAGAAAAAGAATTTAGAAAAATCTTTTGTGACGATTGAAGTTCGAAATGCCAAAATTGTACAAGCAAGGGCAAAGTATAACAAAGAAGTATCTGATGAAGTGAAAGCGGTTTTAAAGAAATGGGAAAACAGATTAATACCTATTTTTAATCGGGAGGAATAGATATATAATATAAGGAAAGAAAAATTTCTAAAGGAGAAAAAGAATATGGAAAAATTTAATATAGAAGAAATAATGGATATACTAAAAAGTAGAAGAAAAATCTATATCTCAGAAGCCGATTTTCAATTAGAAATGGCTATGGCAATCAAAGAAAAATACAAAGAAAAAGTAAAAGTAAGATTAGAATTTTGTCCTGTAAAGTTACCAGGAATGCATATTGATCTATTGGTGATTATGGATAAAAAATGGATACCAATTGAATTAAAGTACAAAACCAAAAAATATGAGAGTGAAATTCTCTATCAAGATGGAACAAAAGAATTATTTAAATTAAAAGAACATGGAGCCATTAATTTAAACAGTTATAGATATTTAAAGGATATAGAAAGAATAGAGAAAGTAAAAGAAAAAGAACCAACTTTATTCCAAGAGGGATATACAGTATTTATCACAAATGATTTAGGTTACCGAGAAAAGCCTAGAGAAGGGTGTATGTATGAAATGTTTTCTCTACACGATAGAAAAAAAGGAGAAATTATTGAAAATAAGAAAAAAGGAACACTAAAATGGCTAAAAAATCCAAGTGAAAGTACGGTAAAAGACTGTGGTGCTTCTATTCATTTAAAAGAAGAATATGCTTTTGAGTGGAAAGAGTATTCGAAATTAGAGGATAGCCACGATGGAACTTTTATCTATTTAGTAAATAAGATAGAAAGATAAGCAATAAAAAAAGGAAATAACAAATTTATTTGGAATACCATTTGTCGATAATATAGTAATAAGTAATAATGGAAAATATAGAATACTATTCATTTAGGGGAAGAAATAATTAGAAGAAGAAAAATAGAAGATAAAGTTTAAATCGAATTTTATATGAAATTATAGATAGGGAAAAGGTGGATAGATCCATTTTGTAGAAATTGATTTTCTTATTCTATTAACTTATCAATTAAGATAAATAGGTTCTTTTTAAGCAAAACCTAACATATTTTTTATAAAGGTGGTTTAAATGCGTGTTTCAGATTTACAAATAAAAGATATAGTGAGTTTAATTGATGGAAGAAAACTAGGAAGAATTGTGGATATAGAACTAACTGAAGCGGGAAATGTAAATTATTTTGTGGTAGAACCTAAACGTTTTTTTAAATTTTTTGGAAATAGTGGGGAAATAAATATTACAATGAATCAAATAAAAAAAATAGGAGAAGATGTTATATTAGTTGAAATTTAAGAATTTTATTTGTTATAATATTTAGGGAAAGAAGAAAGTTTATGAATCGAAAAATTTTTATCGTTGCCGTTGTTTCTTTATTTCTAGATCAATTTGCCAAAATTTTAATTGGTATCTTTTTTACTTTAAATGAAAGGTTTGTCGTGATTAAAAACTTTTTTTCTATTCATTTTATTGAAAATTATGGAGCAGCGTGGAGTCTTTTAAATAACAAAGTCGATTTTTTAATTATAGTGTCTTTACTTGCTATTTTTATTATTTATCACTATATGTATAGTTTTAAAAGAAGTAAAAGAAATAATATTGCTTTTGGACTCCTACTAGGTGGCATTGTCGGCAATTTAATAGATCGAGTATTCTTGGGATATGTTAGAGATTTTCTATCTTTTAAAATATTTTCTTATAACTATCCTGTATTTAACTTAGCAGATGTTTTTATAGTGATGGGTGTATTTCTTTTAATTGTTGCAATTCTAAAAGGAGAAGACAAAAATGAAGAAGTTTAATGTAGATGTAGAAAAAGTGCGTATCGATAAATATTTAAGTGAAAAATTAGAGTATTCACGTAGTATGATTGGTCATATGCTAAAAGAGGGGAATATCTTAGTAAACGATAGAATTGTAAAACCAAGTTTTTTAGTCACTATTGGAGATGTAATAGAGTTTGTAAAAGAATATGAAAAACATAGTGATGTTGTTCCAACCAAGATGGATTTAGAAATAATATATGAAGATGAACATATTATGGTAATTAATAAACCAATAGGTGTTGTAGTTCATCCTGGAAGTGGAAATTTTACGAATACGCTTGCCAACGGTCTTATGTATTATACAAATAATTTAAGTGATGTAAATGGAGAAAGCCGACCAGGAATCGTACATCGTTTAGACAAAGATACATCTGGCCTTATGTTAGTTGCAAAGACAAACAAAGCCCATGAAATTTTAGCGGAAGATTTTAAAATACATGCTGTAAAAAGAGAATACATCGCTTTATTATGTGGGGTATTTCCTCATAACGAAGCCAAAATTGATGCTCCTATTGGAAGAGATGAAGCAAATCGAAAAAAAATGACAGTTACTGCCAAGAATTCTAAAGAAGCCATTACTCATTTAAAAGTAGTAAAAAGATATCAAAATAATACTTTAGTATCTCTTCATTTAGAAACTGGAAGAACACATCAAATCAGAGTACATATGAAATATATTGGCTATCCAGTGTTTAATGATCCAGTCTACGGAAGTCAAAAAATCAAAGAAGTCGGACAATTTCTTCATTCGAAAACAATTGATTTTGCCCATCCTATTACAAAAGAAATGTTGCATTTTGAAAGCGAACTTCCAATCTTTTTTAAAAAATATTTGAATGAATTAGAATAGGCATAATATTAAAATAGTAGAAAATGTATATACATTTAAAAAAAAGTAAGGAATACTACATAAATGGTACCTTCCAAGAAGATTTTTGATATGATAAATGAGTAAATACGAAAATATCATTAGGAATAAAGAGATAAAAAAAGAAAAAAATAAAACACTAGAAATAATAAAATAATAACAAAGAGCAAGAAGTAATAAAAGATTACTAATGTAAATAAACAAAAAATCATTGTCTATTTTATTTTCTAAAATAATTTTCTTTATTGGAAATAAAAGAAGTAGGTGAGTAAAAATAAAACCAACGATTAAATAAAAATTTAACATAAATCACCTCTTTACTAAAAATATGAAATATACTAAAATAATAGTACTAAAAGGAGATGTAAAAATGAATACAATCACCATTACAAAAAAAGATGAGGTTGTGATGCGTTTAGTACACTATTTTATTACCGAAGAAAACTATACTCCTATTATAGTAAATGGAGTAAAAGATGAAGTATGGTTAGAAAATAGTGAAGCCAAATATAAAATTGTTCGAATCAATTCCAATTATATTCATAATGAAGAACAATTTAAAACAGATCTTTTTAAAATTAGAAATGTGATGCGTCAAATTAAGAAAAAAACAGTATCTCTTTCTATGAATACGTTTAATATATTCTTAGATGTTAATGAAAATGTAAAAGTAGAAGACGATAAACATATTAAGTCTGTAATTGTAAAAGATATAAGCAATGCTGAAACTAACAAAATAAAAAAATTTTTTCCAGATATTGAAAATAAATTATTAAAAGATACCAAAGGATTAGATTTAATCATTAATGTTACAGAAGATATTAATGCAAAAACAGAAAAAAATAATCGTATTTACGAAGCAACTTTTAAGCCAAAAAGAATTATTATTACGTATCTTTTAATGGCTTTATGTGTATTTTTATTTTTTGTAAGTTTTATGATTGGCAAAGGGAACCTAGATGCTAATACATTATATAAACTAGGTGCCATAAGCGGTTCTGCCATCCAAAATGGTCAAATATGGCGATTACTTACAGGAACATTTTTGCATGCAGGCTTAATACACTTATTAGTTAATATTTATTCTTTATGTATTATTGGAATGCAACTCGAAAATTTTATTGGCAAAAAGAAATTCCTAACCATTTATTTAGTAAGTGCCATTAGTGGAAGTCTTATGTCTTCTTTGTTTTCCACTGGAGTTTCTGTAGGAGCAAGTGGTGCAATATTTGGACTTCTTGGTAGTATGTTATATTTCGGATACCATTATCGTTTATATTTAGGAAATGTTTTGCGTGCTCAAATAGTACCGTTAATTATTATGAATTTATTTTTAGGATTCATGTTACCTGGAATTGATAATGCTGCTCATATTGGAGGATTAATTGGAGGTTATTTAACTACAATGGCTGTCGGTATCACTGGTAAATCTAGCAAAGTAGACCAAATTAATGGGTATATAGTTCTTGTTATTTATCTTGCTTTCTTAAGTATTATGTTGTTTAAATAATATGTCAGTTGGAAAAAGTAAATGGCATTTGGCCAGAAATTAAATAATATTCATTATTAATGAAATTATATTTTTAAAATAAAATTTTGAATCAAATTTATAAAACTATTGTGATTAAGCGAGTTATTCCTCGTTTTTTTGTTTCTCAAAATATTTTGTAATGTTTTGTCAAATCGTTTAAAAATCGTATTTTGTTTTATATAATAGTTACTCGTGTTACGGAGGTTGTGGAACCTTACTTTCATTTATATTCATATCAAGGCTTTTGGCTAAACATTACCGAAAGGTGTAGGTGCAATGTGATGAGCAAGGAACATAGGCTAAGAATTGCGTACATTCTTTTAGTAATTATACTTATGTTAGTTGTTGCATTGCTCCGACTGATATAAAAAATAGACGAATACCAAACACCTAGGTTTTACTTGCTATTCGGTACAGCGTCTTCAAACCAACTGTAAGTGTTAACAGGTTTTTTAACACTTACATTTATATCGTACAGAAAATTGAATTCGAATATAACTTTTTTTAACAAAAAAAGGATACCCTATATCCTTAAAATTGTCTATATAAACCAATTGCTTTTCCTAAAATTGTACAGTTTGGTAAAATAATAGGGTCCATGGTATCATTTTCAGGTTGCAATCGTATATAATCTTTTTCTTTATAAAAAGTTTTTAAAGTAACTTCATTATCCATTGTCATGGCAACCACAACATCGCCGTTTCTTGCTACCTTTTGCTTTTGTACAATGACATAGTCTCCATCAAAAATCCCTTTGTTTATCATAGATTCACCACTTACATGTAGCGCAAATACAGTTTCTTTTCTTGGAACTAAAGAAGCAGGGATATTAAAAAATTCATTCGGTTGTTCAATGGCTTCAATAGGACTTCCTGCTGTAATTTTGCCTAGTAGGGGAACTTTAATAACATCTTCTTCTTTTTCTATATATTCATTTTCTACTAAAATTTCAATTGTTCTAAATTTATTATTGCTAGTTTTAATAACACCAGCACTTTCTAATTTTTTAATGTGAGCATGAACAGTAGCAGGACTAGAAAGACCAAGACCTGTACAAATCTCTCTTATAGCAGGTGGGTATCCATGCATAGCAGTGTATTTTTTTATAAAGTTTAGGACTTCTGTTTGTTTTACAGTTAATTCTTTCATTTAAGTTCTTAACCTCCAATATCATCTTAACATGATGTATGTAAAAAGTCAAACAAATGTTCTTAAAAAAATATTGACACGAACAAATATACGTGTTATTCTGATTACAGAAAGAAGGAATGTATATGAAAAAAATCTGGACAAAATATTGTGGAGCCATCATGCTCTACTCGGTGATAATCTTGGGTGTTTTTATTTTAAATGCGAGATTTAAATATTTAGAAGATTTAGAAATTACAGAAGAAAGGGGCTACAATGTTGTAGCATTAGGTGATTAAAATGGACATTAGTAAAGAAAGTTTATTATTTTCTATCTCTCGTGAAGATAGTTTAGATTTTATTCAAAAGTATGTAGAAGAAAATGTAAACGTTGATACTTTTGATAAGAAAGATATTTCAAGTGAAATGTTTCGTTTGTTCTTTAATGTTATTGAACTAGGTAAAGAAGTTAGAGCCTCTTTAAAAGACCAAGATTATCAAAAAACCGAACTCAAAATCGCCGATATATTCCTCGTTTTAATATCGATTTGTAATAGTTTAAATATTAATTTATTCGATGCACTTCAAGAAAGAGAAAATGTTTTAAATGGAAAAGTAGCCAAGTGGATTTAATTTTCGAAAACAAACCTTAAAAAATGGACATAAAGTCTTTTTTTTATTTATTTTCTAAAAATATTGTGGAAACGAATTTTCACCTATAATAGAAGATAGTTTGTATGAAATTATAAAAAAATTTCTAAATTATTTTCCATTATTTCTAATAGAGAAAAAGAAATTGCAAACAGAAATGCAAAAAAATATAATAAAAGAATTAGAAACAATCACATCGAAATATAAGGAAACAGCCAAACCAGAAGCCGTAAAAGAATATAATTTATTTATGGAAAAGGCTATAAAAAGGGTTATGGATATTTGTAACGTTTCTCCACTCCAAAATATTAATTGTTTATCACTTAATAAAATTTTGCAAGAATATGAAGCATTATTGGCAAATTTAAAAGAAGGATATGAATTTTTTTTAGAAAATAAAGATATAATTACCAAAGAATTAGAAGAAAAAATAAAAAGCCTTTCTGATAGTTCGACAAAAGAATTTTTATTAGAAAAAGTATCTAAAATTTACTTAATTGAACAAAAAGAGCGTTTTGAATTAGAATTTTCTAAAATAGTAGTACAATTAGAAAAAACACAATTTGCATTACCAACAGAGAATTCTCAATTTAAAAGAGTATTAAAGCATTTGGATATGGAAAATTTAGAGGAAGAGTAATACAAAATATAGTTTCCAAAGTTTTGTTTTTTTGTTATACTTATCTAAAGAATAGGTAGGGATACTATGAATAATAATGATATAAATGCTGTAGCAGAGATAAAAGCACTAGCATTAGATATGATAAGTCAAGCGAAAAGTGGATATCCAGGAATAGTATTATCTGGGGCTCCGATTCTTTATACATTGTATGCAAGACATATGATGATTCATCCTGAAAATCCTGAGTGGTTAAATAGAGATCGTTTTGTTCTATCTTCTAGCCATGCCTCTGCTCTTTTGTATGCCACTTTACATATGTGTGGATTTAATATTACAAAGGATGATTTGAAACAATATAGAAATATTGATGCTAAACTTCCTGGAAGTCCAGAATATGAAATAACACCAGGTGTTGATATTACAGTTGGTACGCCTGGTATGGGAATTGCCAATGCGGTGGGGTTTGCTTTAGCAGAACGATATATTGAAAATATACTTAAAAGCGAAGAGGAGGAACAAGCCTTAATCGATTATCGCACCTATGTCTATTGCAGTGATGTTGATTTAATGAAAGGAGTATCCTATGAAGCTACTTCATTTGCTGGGGCTCAAAAATTGGATAAATTAATGATTCTATGCGATGTATCAAAAGTGACTAATGATGGTCCTGTACAAGAACATTTTAACGAAGATTTAGAAAGTCGTTTTGAAGCCATGGGTTTCTTTACAAATACTATAAAAGATACAGAAAATTTAAAAAGTATTGATAAGGCAATTACAAGTGCTAAAAGAAGTAAAAAGCCATCTATTCTATTTTTTAATACTATTTTAGGTAGTGGCAGTAGAAATGAAAATAAAAGTATTTCCTTTGAAGGGCCTTTAAGTGATGATGATGTTTTTGGTATTAAAAGAAAGTTAAATATTACCATTGCGCCTTTTGAAGTAAGAAAAGATTCTATTGTTCATGTAAAAACTCTTATCAATAATCGAGTAGGAAAAAAATATAATGAACATGTAGATTATTTTAATAAAATTAAGTCTTCTGCTAATGAGCGATTATTAAATGTTTTACGTTTATTAACAAATAAAGATTTTCCAATTCCTTTTGAGAGTTTAAATTTTAAAGTAGGAGATACATACAGTGAAAGTTTACTTTTAACAAATCATAAAATTCTAAATATGGTAGCAGGAAAGTCTGAATTTATTTTAGGAGGAAGTGCCGATATGGCATCCACTACAAAAGTTTATATTAATAACACAAGTGTACAATCTCCTTTAAAACCACTTGGAAGAAATATTAATTTTGGTTTAAGAGAAGAAGCCATGGCAGGAATTTTAAATGGAATTTCTATAAGTGGTTTAAAAACGTATGTAAGTACTAAACTTATAAATGTTGATAGTATGAAACCTTCTATACGTATGTCTGCTCTTATGAATTTACCTATAACTTATATTTTTACACATGATGGATTAAATACAAGTGAAGATGGTCCGGCTTTTGAAGCAGTGGAACAAATAAATTCTTTACGATGCATTCCTAATATGCTAACGTTTCGCCCTTCTGATATTAATGAAATTTTAGGTGTTTGGGAATACATTTGCAAAAATAAAAAATGTGTGAGTATTATTTTGAGTAAAAATGTTATGCCAAAATTACCTAATACCAATCCGAAAATGGTTTTACGTGGAGGATATATTGTCAAAAAAGAAGAAAGAAAATTAGATGGCATTTTAATTGCTACAGGTCATGATATATTAGAAGCATTAAATATTGCAATTGAACTTAAAAATGAAAATTTAGATATTCGAGTGATTTCTATGCCAAGTGTTGAATTATTTTTAAAAGAAGATAAAACATATCAAGATGGCATTTTACCAAAAGGAATCAAAACTATTATAATTGAACCAAGTAGTAAATTAGGATGGGGCTTATTTGTAAATGATGAAAAATACATTTTGGGACTAAATGATTTTGGATATAGTGGTCGTGAAGCAGAAGTGTTAAAAAAATGTGGATATGACTATGAAAATCTAAAAATGAAAGTAGCAAGATTATTGATAAACTCATAACTTGCATCTTTTTTCGCTTTATTTGTAAAATGGTTTTATTGACATCTTTGGTAATAGTTGTTTTAATGATTATAAACAAAAAAGGAATAGAAAACTAAAAAAATTTCTACTCCTTTTTTTCGTAACTTGCACAGTTTGTACCTTTTCGTTCATTTGATACCAGTATTTTTCCTAAAGTACAATAATTTTCTTTATTATGGTATTTACAATTTTTTACTGTACAAAGAATACATTGGTTATAATAAATTTCGTCCATCTTTATCACCATTCTTAGTATGAATAAAAAGTGGTTATTCTATACATACTATAACTAGGTGAAGAATTATGCGCAAACATATTGATTATTATTATAAATGTTATGATAGACAAAACGAATCGAACATCGATAAAATTGTGAACGAAAGATTTAATGAGTACGGTTATAATTTTGATACAAATAGTAAAAGAATCATTCAGCATGATGAACTATCTAGAAAAACGGATTATAAGAATGTCAAAAATTCGCTTAATATGAAAGAAAGATAGAAAATCTTTTTTTTTTTTTGTATAATTAGAGTGAGGTGGAAGAAAAAAATGAAAATATTAACAGTAAATGCAGGAAGTTCTTCTTTGAAATTTAATTGTATTGAACTTCCAAGTGAAAAAGAACTCATTAGTGGGTATTTTGAAAAAATAGGAATGAACGGAAGTTTCTATAATATTAAAATAAATGGTGCAAAAACGAAAAGAGAAGTAGATTTAAAAAATCACGATGATGCGGTTGCATTTCTAAAAGAAGAGTTACTATCTAATAATATTGTATCTTCTTTGGATGAGATAGATGGTGTTGGACATCGTTTGGTACATGGTGGAGATCGTTTTAAAGATTCTGTTTTATTAACAGAGGAAGTAATTCAGGAATGTGAGAAATTTAATGATTTGGCTCCATTGCATAATCCAGCGATGCTTGCTTGCATTCGCGCCTTTCAAAGTGCGATGCCCACTACTCCTATGGTAGGAGTGTTTGATACTTCATTTCATCAAACCATTCCAGAAATTAATTATTTATATTCAGTACCTTTTGATTGGTATAAAAAATTTGGAATTCGTAAGTATGGTTTTCATGGAACAAGCCATAAATATATAACAAAAACAATGCAAGAGAAATTTGGAAAAGAAGAGATTAACATTATTAACTGTCATATTGGGAGTGGAGGAAGTATTTGTTGTATTAAAGATGGTAAAAGTATTGATACTACAATGGGATTCAGTCCTAATGCTGGTTTAATGATGGGAACTCGTTCTGGAGATATTGACTATTCTGTTATTCCATTTTATATGAGTAAAACAAATAAAAGCATTAATGAAGTAGATACAATTTTAAATAAACAAAGTGGACTTTTAGGAATTAGTGAAAAATATTCAGATCATCGTGACATTGAAGTGGGAATGAACGAAGGAGACGAAAAATGTATACTTGCAAATGATATGTATATCAATCGTATTGTCGGATATATTGCGAAATATTTTGTAGAATTAGATGGTAAGGTAGATGCTCTTGTATTTACGGCAGGACTTGGAGAAAATGCTCGTGAATTTAGAGAAGGGATTGTAGAAAAATTATCTTCTTTGGAAATTAAGATTGATAAAGAAGCAAATAATAAAATTGCTAGTTATTTAGAAGAACAAGAAGGATTAATTTCTACATCGGATTCAAAAGTTCCTGTATATGTTATTCCAACAAATGAGGAATTAATGATTGCTCTTGATACATTTAACATTATTGGATAGGAGAATTTAAAAATGGCTAAGGATATTGGAAAACTTATTTATAAAAAAATCAAGAAATACGACAAAATTGTCATTGCAAGACACGTTGGTCCAGATCCAGATGCCATTGCTAGTCAGATTGCTTTACGTGATTCTATCTTGTTTACATTCCCTGAAAAAAAAGTAGTCGCGATAGGAGCAGGAGTTACAAAATTTAAATATTTTGGTTTGCTTGATAAATTAGAAAATAAAGATTTTACAGATGCATTGCTTATTATTTTGGATGTCCCTACTTTAGATAGAGTAGATGGAATAGAAGATTTGGCTTATAAAGAAGTAATAAAAATTGACCATCATCCGTGTGATTCCAAAATAGCAGATTTGGAAATTGTGGATGACACCGCTTCTAGTGCTTGTCAATTAGTGGCAGAATTTATTTTTAAGACAAATTTAAAAATGAATGTAAAGATTGCTAGTAATTTATTTTTAGGAATTGTATCAGATAGCGATCGATTTTTGTTATCCTATACAACAGCAAAAACTTTTCAAATTGTTTCTAAATTAATAGATGATTATCAATTAGATTTTGCACCTTTATATACAAATTTATATGAACGCCCTATAAATGAAATACGTTTTCATGGGTATTTAGCAGAGCATTTAACTTTAACAGAAAATGGTTTTGCTTATGTAAAGATTACGCCTGAAATTTTAAAAGAATACGAAGTAGATCATGGTACTCCTTCTAATATGATTAATGATTTTAACTACATTAAAGAAGTACTTGCATGGGTATTTGTAACTTATGATGAGAAAAGTGAACTTTATAAAGTAAATATACGTAGTCGAGGTCCTATTATCAACGAAACTGCTGAAAAATATCACGGCGGAGGACATAAATTTGCTAGTGGAGCAAGATGCAAAAAAGAAGAAATAGATGCCTTATTAGAAGATTTAGATAAAGTTTGTAAAGACTATAAAGAAAGCCAGATGTAGTGAAATCTGGTTTTCTTTATGGCGTTAATGCTTGATTTCCATTAAATTTTATGATATAGTGAACAAGTTGCGCAGAAAGAAGGGATTGTAGTATGAAAAAAAGAGAAACGGATATTGTAGATAAATTACTTTGGTATTTGGCTAATCTTTATTATGATAGACAACATTTTTCTTGGCGTTATTTAGAAGATATGGCAATTACATTACATCAAAATGCATACTTAAACAAAAAATTTAATCCTTGGGATAGAAGACTTAGAAAGAATTTTGAAAAAATGTCTTTGTATTTAATGCAAATAGTAGAAATTATTAAAAAAAGTGTTGGAGAATCTCAAACTATTTCTGAAATATTTATTGATGAAAAAATGCATTTTATGACTCTTGGAGAAATGGATGGAAGAGGTCATGCTCCTTGTTATAATAGTATTGCAGAAATTTCATTTAAAATGAGAGATTGTATTAAAGATAAAACTTTTATTGATGCTTTTATTATCAAAAATGCAGAAGAATTAAAAAAAGATATTAATGAAATGTTAATAGAAAATGATTTTCATTATTCATTGTTATCAGTAGTTCAAAATGAATTTAATGTTTTGAATTATTTATTAAGAAGTGGAGATCCTGAAGATATTTTTCGTCAAGCGAAAAGGTTGGAGTTTTTATTATTAAAAAATGAAAAGGTTAAGAAAAAGGAAGAACTTTTGTCTATGGAAATAAAAATCCAAATAAGTGAGGCTAATAAAGAGAAAGTAGAACAATGGAATCGTTATTTTAATACAGAAAATGAAAATGAAAAAGATTTAGAAAAAGCAAATACTTTATTAGAACAACTTAAGATTTTACTATCAAATACGACAAATCCAGAGAAAAAACAATATATTGAAGAATGTATTTTTAATCTCGAAGTATCTATAATTGCAAGTACTCCACAAACTTTTGAACAAGATGTTCGTAATGGAGAAGAATTATTAAGAAGATTTACAATAAATTGATCGTTTTGTATCAATTTTTTCTTTTTATTAAATAGGTATGTTATAATTTTAAATATGAAAATAAAAAGTTATAAAAAATTAAAAAATAATCAGTATAAAATTTCTTTTAAAGATAGTCCTATTGATTTAATAGTATATGATGAAATTATTTTAAAATATAATTTGTTATTAAAAAAGGAGATTTCTAATCAAGAATGGGAAAATATCCGAAAAGAAAATAAATTTTTTGCTTGCTATTATAAAGCAATTTCTTATCTTTCATATAAAAGTCGTTCAAAAAAGGAAATCACAGAATATCTAAAAAGACAAAAGTTTGCTAATGAAGATATTGAACAAGTCGTTATTCTTTTGGAAGAAAAAAAGATAATTAATAATCATGCCTTTTTAGAAATGTTTGTAAATGATCAAATTCATTTAACATTGTATGGACCTAAAAAAATCAAAAAAAAATTAATAGATTTAGGTTTTTCTGAAGAGGAAATACAACAGTCACTTGTAAGCATTTCAGAAGATATATGGACAGAAAAATTAGAACATATCATTATGAAGAAAGTAAAATCTAACAAAAAAGATGGTGCGGGAAAAATTAAAGAAAAAATTGTTTATTCATGTACAAACGAAGGTTTTTCAAAAGAAAAAGTGTTAGAGATTTTAGAAAAAATAGAACTTCCTAAAAATAATGAATCTCTTTTAAAAGAGGTGGAAAAATTAAAGAAAAAATTATCTTTAAAATATAGCGGAAGTGTTCTTCATTACCAGATAAAGGGACGTCTTTTGAATAAAGGATTTTCTTCTGAAGATATTGAGAATGCTCTAGAGGAAGTTTAATTTAGAAATAAAAAAAGAGTTATTAAAATGAAAATAACTTTTTTTCGTAATTGAAAAGTAAAAAGAATTGTCTTATAATAAAGATAAGATAGAGGAGGAAAAAAGAATGAAAGAAAAGAAAAACAAAAGCCTCCCAACCCATAGTGCCAACTGGGGGGGGTATTAAAAAGTAATCCAGGAAAGTTTAAGAAGTTTAACAAAAATAAAAAACAAAAAAGAATAGTAATAGGAAGTATAGTAGGAATACTATTCATTTTAGGTGGAATTACTCTCTATAAAACATTTGCCCTTTATGAAGAGAAAAAAGAATTTAATGTATTACAAGGAAGAATCCAAGAAGTGGAAACAGAAATTATTGCCATGATAAATAATGCAGTTGTAGAAGAAATACCTGAAAAGGGAAAAGGATATATTGTAGATAAAGTTGTATGTGACAATGGGGTAGAAGCAAGTTGGGATAAAAATACATGGGGTTTAGCGAATATAAAAAATCCTAATAAACTAATAAAAAAAGTATGTCAAGTAAATTTTGTTCCCATACCTGATAAAACTTATAGAATATCTGCAAACTGTAATAATGAAGCCGCAGAGACATATCTAAGAGTTCAATCTGTTCGACAAAGAATTGACACAAGTGATTATTCCGTTTTAAAAGTAAGTACAAGTTATAATCATTGGGTTATTTATAATGCGGAGAGTACATATAGAGCATCTATTAGTCCAGTAGGTTATAGTACATCTTGGACAACAAATCGTGGTGGAATTGCTGGAACAATCCCAAACAGTACAAAAACTTATGATATATCTAATATAAATTCCATTGTAGTAAGTGCAACTTCTGGCTCTTATGGTCTTACAACAGTAAATATTACATTAACCAATTAAAAGGAATAATTTATAATGAAGTAAAGATAGATGGAAAATTTCCACAAAAGAACAATATGGAGTAGAAGAAATAGTATGTAATAAAGAAGTTACTACAAAATGAAATGTAAAAAAGTGAGGGATATTTGTAAGCGATTTAAAGCAAAACTATATTTTAATAGTGATTTTTATAAGACTAATTCAAAGTAATGCTAGTAATATAAAACAATTACTTTTAAATAATATTGATGTAGAGATTGTGCTAATTGGAATTTAGTAACTTTTAAACATTGTAATTACATCAATATTTATATTACTTCTTACAAAACAAATATTTCTTATTTTGAATCTACAATTATGTCTATTAATTAAAAAAGAATTTATAGATATTTATTTACAACATCCATAAATTCTTTTTTTAATATTTCTAAATATTCAGAAGTTTTTGCTTCAAAACGTATAGTTAAATTAGGTCCAGTATTACTTGCGCGAACAAGTGCCCAACCATCATCAAAACTAATACGTACCCCATCAATATCATTGTAATTATAATTTTTTTCTTTTACATAATTTACAACATTTTTAACAATTTCAAACTTTTTTTCATTAGTAGTAGGCACTTTAATTTCAGGAGTAGAAACATAATATGTAATATCATTCAACATTTCACTTAGAGTTTGATCTGTTTTTGATAAAATTTCTAAAAGTCTAAGGCCCGCGTAGATACCGCTACCTAAAGCATAATCACGGTCATTAAAGAAGACGTGTCCTGAAAATTCTCCCCCAAAGGCTAGGTTTAGTTCTTTTGTTTTGGCCTCTGTATAACTGGTTCCTGTACGGTAACAGTAAGGAGTTCCACCTAGTTTGGTAATTTCATCTTCTAAAGATTTAGAGCATTTGACATCGTAAAGAATTGTTTTATTTTCTATTTCAGGTAATAAGTGCTTTGCAATAATAATCATATACTGGTCTGCTGAGACATATTTTCCATTTTCTAAAACAATTCCAATTCTATCGCCATCTCCATCATAAGCAATTCCAACGTCTGCATTTGTTTCTTTTACCTTTTGTTTTAGCATCTCTATGTTTTCTTCAACGGCAGGATCGGGATGATGATTTGGAAAAGTTCCATCGTTTTCATCGCAAATGTAAGTGATATCTAAATTTGGAAATAAATCGTGCACTTCTTTAGCAATACAAGTTGTAGCACCATTTCCTAAGTCAATTACGGCTTTCACACGTTTTTCGCCCATTTGGATATTTTTTTTCATATAGTTTAAATAGGCTTTGTTTATATCTTTTTTTATGACAATTCCGTTTCCTTCGGTAAACTTTCCATTTAAAATATAATCTCGGAATTCATAAATCATTTCACCACGAGCATTGGCAAGTTTATCAAAAGAAAATTTAAAACCATTGTCATCTTTTGGATTGTGGCTTGCAGTTACCATAATTCCATATAAATCATTTATATGTCTGGTTAAATAGTGCATAGGAGTAGTAATTTGGCCATAATTTATAACATCACATCCACTATCGGTAATTCCTTTTATTAAAGCATTACTTAAAGATAAACTAGACAGACGATTGTCTCTTCCTACAACACAACTTTTTACATTTAATTTCTCAATTAAATAACTTCCATAACCTCTTCCGATTAAGTAGGCGGTTTCTTCATCTAAATCTTTATTATAAGTTCCACGAATATCGTATTCTTTAAAAATAGATTGTTCTATCATAATAAAACCTCTTTTCTTTATCCATAATAACATACTTTAGAGGAAGTAAAATTATACTTGTAAATCATTTTACTTTTTGTTGACAAAAACATATGCAAAGTAATATAGTTAGAATATGGTAGGTGTTTAGTGTGGATAAAGAAGTTTTAGAAAGTATGAAAAAACAAATGCAAGAATTAAATAGAAAAATTGTGGATTTAAGTAAGAATTTTAATACGAATTATCAAACATACGCATTTGATGAAAAAGAGCAATCAATCTCTTCTATTTCAAAATCTCTTACATCTTCTGAAATATTACAAGATATGGTTAACTTGGATAATCTAGAAAGAGATTTAAAGTCGTCAATGGAAAATTTAAATATTTCTGCTATTAATCAAGAAGATTTATTAGAGCATGATGAAATTTCTGAATTGCAGGAACAAAATGCCGAAAAAATGGAAATGACTCCAGAGGAAATTAGTGATTTTGTAGATAATGAAAATTGGGAAGAAAAAGAAGAGAAAAGTACAGAAGTTATTACTTCTAAAGAACAATTTATAAAAGAAATAGGACAAGTTAGAAGTGGAACAATACTAAGAGTAGATGAAAAAGTAGTAAAACAATGTATAGAAAAAAGTATTTCTCCTAAAGAGAAGATAAAAGCAAAATTTAAAAAGATAAAAACACATTTAGATGAGGCTAAAATTTATGCCAAATGTATTTTAGGCGCAAGTGCAATAGTTTCTAGTATTGCAACTCCTATTGTTGGAGAAAATTTAGATGATATCTATGCCAGTCACTTAAAAGTGCAGGAGCAAAAGGAATATGTTTCCACCATTTATGAACCAAATACGATTTCTAATTTAGTTAAAAATGAAAAGAATGGCCAATATAGTCCTGTACATCGTCATAATTGGGAAAAAATCATAAATAGTGTGCACCAACAATATGAAAATCCTTTGGTTAGTTTCTATCTTATATATACAAAATTAGATGAGGATTGTAAAAAAAATGATATGGATATTATTATGAAAGAATTTAATTTGCAGTATTCTACTAATTATAAAGGGGTAGGGGACTTATTAGAAAAAAATAATTTTAAAGATTTTAGAGAATTTGCTAAATACGTTGATTTTGAAATTTATAAAATGAGTGCAAAGGAGATAAAGATAGAGTATGAAGATGCAGACCATAAGGTTGGAAGATAAAGAAGAATATATTGTATTAGAGCAATTGTATATTAATGAAACTAAATATGTTTATCTGGCGCTTAAAGATGAATTAGAAAATGAAGATGTAAAAATACTAACGATTGTTATTCGTAAATTTGATAAAAAAGAAAAATATATTTTAAGTTTAGATACGAAGGAAGAATATAAACAAGCATTAGAGTTTTATTTAAATAAGAAAAATGAAAGCAAGAACTAATAAATTGATGTTCTTTTTTCATGATTGAAAATAGAGAGAAAATAATTTATAATGAATACAAGATAGATGGAGGAAGAAAATGAAAAAAGAAGAAAAGAAAATCCTCCCAACTTCAGGAACACGCCTGGGGGGGGGGTATACTAGAAAGTAAAAGTAAACCAGGTGAATTAGGAAAGTTTAACAAAACCAAAAAACAAAAAAGAATTGTTATAGGAAGCATAGTAGGAATGCTTCTAGTTTTAGGAGGAATAACACTTTATAAAACCTTTGCTTTATATGAGGAGAAAAAAGAGTTTAATGTATTAAAGGGGATAGTACCTTTTTTTCCCTACAAAGGAATCACATTAGCAAATTACATCATAAGTAAAAGCGTTTATGATGCATCTATTGAAGAATTTACTCATAGCGCTACAAAGCAAACTCCTACTTTAACAGATTATCGCTACATTGGAAAAAATCCAAATAATTTCGTCTGTTTTGGAAGTGAAGAGGAAACTTGTCCCGAAGAGAACTTATATCGGATTATAGGAGCCATTCCCACCCAAAGTGAAATAGGTGGAGAATATAAAAATAGAGTGAAGTTAATCAAAGCAGATTACTATATAGAAAACGAAAGTCATTTGCTAACCACAATATCTGATAATTTAAAAGGATATGCTTATACAAGTGATTCTAGTAATAATTTATGGCAAAAAAGTACATTGCAAACTAATGTGTTAAATACTATTTACTGGCAAGAGTTAAGTGATTATCAGGATTATATAGATTCAGTAGTATGGAATTTGGGTTCTCTTTATTATTATCATGTAGTTTATGAAGACAATTATAATGCCAATACTTTATATGCTGAAGAAAGGGATATTGATGTTGGCTATGGAGGCAAAAATTTTAATAATGCATATTCTTTTGTTACGAACATTGGTTTAATGTATGCCAGTGATTACGCATATTCTATTGGATTTTCAGATTTAAGTGTAAAATCCAATAAAGATGTTTATATGAAAAATTCTTGGTTATATAGTTTAAAAGATAATTTTAATGAATTAATTATTAGTCCTGAAAATGCTTTTGTTACATATTGGGGAATATTTGCTGATGGTTCACTCAATATTCAAAATCCTTTTATAGGGGGGATTCGCCCTACTTTTTATTTAAAATCTTCTATAGAATATAAAAGTGGGAAAGGAACTATAAAAGATCCATATCGAGTTTAATTATATAAATTTTTCAAAAAGCATAAAACGTTTGAATTTGGTAAAAATAAAAATTTAACAAGAAAACTCCAGAGATAGTGGAAAATTTTTTCTGAAGTTGTAGAAAAAAAGTGAACAAGGCTAAAATTTAGTAATATTAAGTTGGAAAGAAAATAATGACTAAACAAAAAATATAGATTATAATAAAAAAATGTCTTTGTAAAAAGATGTTTTTTTAACTTACAATTTTAATTCCATAAAAAATATGTTATACTAAACCTATAAAATAGATGGAGGAAAAAAGAATGAAAAAAGAAGAAATAAAAAAGAATAACCTCCCAACTTCAGGAATAAGCCTGGGGGGGGGGTATATTAGAAAGTAACCCAGGAAGAAACCGGAAGAAAATACTATTAGTAGTAATAGGA
>CANOWY010000021.1 GCA_947571135.1 uncultured Mycoplasmatota bacterium | reverse complement strand
ACTAGATTTTATCTAGCTTAAATTGATTTTTTTACGATGAACTGTCAAAGTGGGGGTTTTGTTATATGGCTAAAAATAATTTGGATTGGAAGTCGCAACTTTCAAATGTAAAAAACGAAATGGTGCAAAATATGAGCAATCAAGAACAAATGAAGTATAATAGAGAAGAACAAGAGAGAAAGAAAAGAGCAAACGCAAGAAAAAGAGAATATTTGAAAATTCAGAAAAAACTTTATGACTTTTTGGCAGGATATAAACAAAACTCAGGTATTTTTATTAATAATTTTTTTCGAAATCGTGATTATAAAACTTATTGTCAAGATAAATTTCACGACTTTGATTTTGATGTTAGTGGAATATTTCCTGTGAATTTATTTGATGATATTTCAATTAGTATGTCAATGGTAAGATATCTTAGAATGTTAGAAGAAAAAGAAATTGCTTATCATCCTATAACCCCAAATTTTATAACACACTTAAATGCGGTTTCGAATGCTTTTGATTTCTTAAAACCATTAGAAGAAGATACTATATTGTACCGTGGATGTACTACTCTTGAACGTAATGGGGTATATGGCATTGTTTCTACAACTACAAATAAAGACATTGCAGAACAATTTAGCCGTGGAACTATTTTGACTATACACGCTCCCAAAGGTACAAAATGTATAGATATTAAAAATATTCGTCCTAAAGAACAAAGAAAAAAAGATTATGAAAATGAAATTTTACTTCCACCTTGTGATTATAAAATTTTAAATGTAAGAGAATCTAAAAAAGGCAGAGAACCAAATAATTATATAGGAATGACAAAACACATGGAAATTGAAATAACACAACTTGATTTATTAAATGAATTTTTAAAAAGAATGCAAAATCCACCTGAAGAATATTTACCAATTTCTATATTTCAAGATGGGGATTATGAGAAGGCATTAAATGATTTAAAATCTTATATATACCAAAGAGAGAATAATTTAGAATTAAAACGATTAAGAAATAAGTAACAATTGTTGCTTTTTTAATGCAGTTTTTTTCTATTTTTGCTACAATACAAATTAGAAAGAAGAATTTGTATGGATAAAAGAGTAGTTCTTATTACAGGTGCTGCCAAAGGAATAGGTGCCGCTATAGCAAAAAAAATGGCTAGTTTACATTACAATGTTGTGATTAACTATTTGACAAGTGAAGAAAGTGCAAAGAAACTAAAAGAAGAGTTGGAAGAACAATACCAAGTACAAGTAAAACTTGTTCAAGGAAACATTGCAAATGAAGAAGAGGCAAGTGAAATGGTGAGTGAGGTTCTAAAGGAGTTTTCTCATATTGATTGTTTGGTGAATAACGCGTCTTTGTGTCAGGATAATTATTTTTATGAAAAAACAGGGGAAGAGTTTCAAAACGTTTTAAATACGAATTTAGTAGGTACGTTTTTAATGTGTAAATATGTAGGAAGGGAAATGTTTAAGCAAAAAAGTGGGCGAATTATTAACATCTCTTCTACAAATGCCTTGGATACCAATGAAACGTATTCTATGGATTATGATGCTTCAAAAGCAGGTGTGATTTCTTTAACGCATAATTTTGCAAGTGCTCTTGCTCCTTATGTTTTAGTGAATGCGGTTGCTCCAGGTTGGGTGGAAACAGAGGCGGTACAAGAAATGAATCCTACTTACTTAGAAGAAGAAAAGAAGAAATGTATATTAGAACGTTTTGGAAAACCTTTAGAGATTGCAAATGTCGTTGCATTTTTAGCAAGTGATGAAGCAAGTTACATTAATAGTTCAGTTATAAGAGTAGACGGTGGATTAAAATGAAACCTTCTATTTTAATTCTTCCGAATGAAAATGTATTAGATGTTCCTCTTTATTTTAAGGAACTTAATGCAAATACTTTGCAGCATGGCAAAGGAGTACATGATTTTTCGGATTTGTACAATTTAGGACTTAATTCAGAAAGTTTAGGATTGCCAAATGGTGTTTATGTTGGCAATCGTTATCAAATTGCTTTGTGTAGTTTAGGTCATGCGTGTATTTGCTTTGATGAAGAAATTTGGATATTTTGTCCAGAGTTTATGTCGCAAAAACAAAAAGAGTGGTTCATAAAAAAGAAATTGTTTTTTTGGCGTCATCAAAAAAGAATGTTTTATGCTATTGTTGCGAATGATAAACGTATTGTTTCTTCTTGTGGGTATAGTAGTAAAGGCAATCGTTATAAAAGTTTATATCAATATATTTTAAAAAATGTAATTTATGAAGAGAGAGGAATGAGAAAATGAATCAGTATGAAATGATTGGAATTAGTGAAAAAGTAATGGAACTTGCAAGTGTTTGTGAGGAAGAGTTAAAAAATACATATATACTTGTTGATGAAGTCTGTGAATACAATTCTATGAAAGTTATGAAGGCATTTTGGGAGACAGAGATAAATGAAAGTGCTTTTCATAATACGAGTGGCTACGGGTATAATGATGTAGGAAGAGATAGTATTGAAAAAATCTATGCGCATATTTTTAAAACAGAAGATGCTTTAGTTCGAAGTCAAATGGTAAGTGGGTCTCATGCATTATCCACTTGTTTATTTGCTCTGTTACGTCCTAATGATATTTTACTTTCTATAACAGGACTTCCTTATGATACCCTACATGAAGTGATTGGAATTAAAGAAAATAAGAGTTCCTTAAAGTCTTTTGGGATTCATTATAATCAAATTGATTTAGTAGAGAATGATTTTGATTATGCTAGAATTGAAGAATATTTAAAAAACAATAAAGTGAAAGTAATTGAAATTCAAAGAAGTAAAGGATATTCAACAAGAAAAAGTATAACAATAGATAAGGTTGAAAAAGTAATTAAGTTTATTAAAAATATAGATAAAGAAGTTATTGTTATGGTGGATAACTGCTATTGTGAGTTTGTAAATAAAGTTGAACCTAGCGAAGTAGGAGCAGATATCGTAGTGGGTTCTTTAATCAAAAACTTAGGTGGAGGCATTGCTCCTAATGGTGCTTATATTGTGGGAAGAAAAGATTTAATTGAATTATGTGGAGAGAGACTTACGCTCCCAGGAGAAGGAAAAGAGGTAGGACCCACTCTTGGAATTAACAAAAGTATTTTACAGGGTTTGTATTTTGCTCCAAGTGTTGTTGCAAGTGCTTTAAAAACGGCGAAATTTACAAGTTTGCTATTAGAAAAACTAGGGTATGATGTAGAACCTAAATATAATGAAGAAAGAGCAGATATTGTTGAAAATATAATATTTCGTAATCCAGATGATTTGATTAAGTATTGCCAAGGGATTCAAATGGGTTCTCCGATTGATAGTGCATTTCTTCCAGTTCCAGGAGATATGCCAGGATATGATGACCAAATCATTATGGCGAGTGGGGCATTTACACAGGGAAGTAGTATAGAGTTATCTTGTGATGGGCCAATCCGTGAACCTTATATCGCTTATCAACAAGGTGGACTTACTTATGAATATGGACGTATTGGAGTATTAAAAGCCGTTGATAATCTGTTGAAAGAATAAAAGTATAAAAAAATTGAAAAGGAAATGACTAATTATGACTTTATATTATGATGATTATGTAGAAAAGTATGGAGTACAAGACAAAAACTTAGAAAGGTATTGGGGAGAAGGAACTTATATTATGCCTAATGGTACTCTTTTTGATGTAGAAAGATATGCTTCAATTGCATATGCAGGAGGCTTTGTAATCCCTTTTTTTAGGCATTATATGTATTTAAACGAAGAGGATATTAATTTCTATACTAAAGAATAGTTGTTGGAATTTTTAATCAGTTGGGAAAAAGCATTACTTACTAAAAAATATGATGTTAATCCTAAAGAGCAAAAAATGCGGTTAGATTTAGTACGATATTTAATAAATGTTTATAAAAGCAGTAAATTTATTTGGGATTACGAAAATGAAAAGATAGATTTTTTATCAGTTATTGGTATACCAAATATTGAGGAAAATTGGATTGGAAGAGATGTTCTTTTAAAGGAAGTTTTAGTTCGAGCATGTAACTATGATGCCGTTGAAAGTACGTTATTTAGAGGTATAACCACTTCAAAATTTAATATTTATGAAACATTTTATGATTACATTCTACACGATTATGAAATTTATCAAATACCTAAATTAATATTTAATGAGAAAAAAGAAGTTTACGAAGAGTATTCGCAACCTGAGTATTTGATTTCTGATAAAGAGTTACGTTTAAAAGCAGAATTAGAAGCAATTTGTAGTTCTGTTCCTTTAGAAGAGCGAGAACAATATTGTAGAAGTAAAGCAAAAGTAAGTAGATATAATTTTATACATTAGACAATTTTCCTTTCTAATGATGAAAATGAAGGAGAGCCTAGAATGATAGAATTAAAAGAAATTGATTTTGGAGAATTTCAAAAAGATGTATATAAACATTATGAAGAGTTATTTCCGAAAGAAGAGAGGCAACCACTTTCTTTATTACAAAAACTATTTTTAGAAGGAACTATAAAGTTTGTGAAAATAATGGACGAAGAAATAGACGTTGGGTTCTTAATTTATGTGACAACTTTAAATAATCCATATGTATGGTTAGATTATTTTGCTATTTACAAAGAATTTCAAAATAAACAATATGGTACAGAAGCGATTAAAGCATTTAAAACTATTTTTAAAGAATATGATGGAATTTATGGTGAAATAGAAAAAGTTGGTTTAGGAGAAACAGAAGAAGAAAATAAAATTCGAGAAAAAAGGTTATCTTTTTGGAAAAATTTAGGTTTTGAATTATTAAATATCGATATGAATTTGTTTGGGGTTATTTATTCTTCTTGTGTTTTGAAACTTAATGCGGTAAAAAGAGAAAGTAGTGAAATTGTAAAATATGGGTTTTCGTTATATGAAACCGTCATGGGAAAAGCAGAAATAGAAAAAAATTGCTTTATTATATGAATTTTCAAGTATATAATTGTTTATACAGGAGGTTATTATGTTTAGTAAAAAAGATGAAGTATTAAATTTAAATCATGAAAATATTATCAATCAATTAAAAAAATATCGTATTTTAAAAACATTTTCTTCCAAAATAGAAGTTGAAAAATGGATTTTAAAATTAAACAGTTTGGAAATTCATAATATATTAAGTTTAAATGTAGAACCTGAATCTATAAAATTTGATACTAAATTATTAATTAATAGAAATTTATTAAATACTTTGGATTATAATGAAAGAGTTGTTGCACTAGTAAGTATTCAAAATGCAGAAGGTTACTATCATTTATTTGATAATATGCTAAATCCAGAATTTTTAAACAGTGCTAAATTCTATCAAGATATTGAAACGTTGAAAAGAGCCAAGTGTGCCCAGACATCTTTATGGATTATTGGCAATCCAGCATTTATACATAGTCCTTATCATGATGAAGATTTTGAATTGTTAGTTACTGCAAAAGACAATAGTGAAGAAGATTTTGATTATGTTGTTTGGGACACTATTGCAACCGTAGCCGAAAATGTTGATTCTATTTATAGTGGATATCATAAGCAAGATTTACAAACTATTATTAAATATGGCTCGAAATCACTTCAGATGTCCTATACTTATCCTGAAAGAACAATTCATTATTTAGCAACTAATCCAGTTTCTTTAAAGGATAACTATCATTTAGAGAATATGGAAATACTAGCCCAAAATTATGAGATAGGAAATTTTTTATATGCAGCGATGACAGATGCTGGTGTAATTAAAAGAAGAGATTATAGAATTATAATAGAAGAGATGGTAGCAAATACAAACAATATGAGTTATGTATTTTTAGTTTGTTATTACGCTGTTGGTGAAAAAAGAGCACTAGAAGCCCAAAATTTACTTGAACATAATTATTTAGATGAAATTGAAAATTCTTATAATATTCAAGAATTGTTGAAACAAGTTGATGAGAGAATTTATATCAGAGGCAAAGATGTTATAGATGGTGATTATAAAGATGTAACAATTTATGAAATAGAATGCATTGAAAATGAAGATAATACCCAAAATTTAAATGTTAAAAATTTTGTTAGAAGTCTTTTGAAGAAAAATAAAAAATAATAAAAAAGTAAGAACATTGATTTCTTTTGGGAAGTTAGTTATCTTTTCGTTAGGAGGTTTATTATGAAAGATAATGAAGTAAAATTATTATATAAAATATATAAAGAGTTTTATAAAAAAGAGCCAGATTTTTCTAGTGAAAATCGGGATAATATTACAATAGAAATGCAGGCAATGGCATATTTACTTGGAGAGTATGGGATATCTCTTGGAGATTATCGTTTTGAATATAATATTCTTATGCATTTAAAAATGCCTATTTCTATGCACTTGCAAGATATTTTAGTTTGTAAGATGTTAGAACATGAGAATAAAGAATTTGAAAGTGATATTCCACTAAATGAAATGGCACAAAATGCAATAAATGTGATTGGTGAGTCTGTAACAACAGAAGTCAATAAATGTGAAAATCAAGTAGAAGCATTGCGTTTGATTTGCTCTGTTTATTATGTATCAAAATCAAGGATGTCTATTTCTGAAATGGCAGAGATAGTAGATTTTCAGAAGTGCTCACCAGAAGAAGTGGAAAATGCAATGGGTTTTGTTAGAACTATGGTTTTAGACCATGTAAATGGAAACCCTGGATTATAATTTGAATATAGGAAATAGTGAGGAAATGAGAATGGAAGAAAAAATAGCAGTCGTAACTGGTGGGAGTTCTGGTATGGGACTAGCCATAGCAAAAAAATTACAAGAAAGTGGAATAGAAGTCTATGTTTTAGATAGGCAACAAGCCCCAGAAGGATTTGGTTTTTTTAAGGTAGATATTCGTAATGATGAAGAAATTCAAAATGCTTTATCTCAAATTCCAAAAATAGATATTTTAGTAAATAACGCGGGTGTTTATTTTGAAAAATACTTAGAAGATACTACAAATGAAGAACTAGACAAAATGGTAGATATTAATATTAAAGGAACCTATATGGTTACCAGAAATGCAATCGAAAAGATAAAACAGTCTAAGGGAAATATTGTCACAATTGCTTCTTGTCTTGGCGTAGTTCCAGAATTAACTTCTCCACTTTATTGTACGACGAAAGCAGGTCTTATTATGTTTACAAAGTGTTTGGCCCAACAATATGCAGACTGTGGGGTTAGAGTGAATTGTGTTCTTCCTGGGCCAATTGATACCCCACTTTTGCAAAATAGTTTTTTAGATGAATCTATGGCTGAACGTTGTGCAAGTCGTATTCCTATGAAAAGAATTGGTAGCCCTGAAGATGTTGCCAACATGGTTTCTTTTCTAGTAAGTGATGACGCTACATTTATTACAGGTGGTGCATTTCCAGTAGATGGTGGTGTTTCTTCTTCCAGTTTGTATTCTAAATAGTGTTGTAGTTTTATTAGATACTCTAAGAACTGATAAAGAGTATCTTTTTCTATTTTAAAGAACTTTCTAATTTGCTATAATACTTGTAGTAACGGAGAAATTAATATGGCTAAAAATAAAAAGATGGATATTTTATATGAAGATAAAGAACTCCTAGTGATTAATAAACCAGCAGGTTTACTCACGATTGCAACGGAAAAGGAAAAGTGGAATACTCTTTATCATCAAGCAAGAGAATATGTGAAAAAACAAAATCCTAAAAATAAAATATTTATTGTTCATCGTTTAGATAAAGACACATCAGGTATAGTTTTATTTGCGAAAAATGAGAAATTAAAAAAAGAATTACAAATGAAATGGAATGAAGTGGCTTTTAAAAGAGAATATATTGCGATTGTAGAAGGAAATGTAAAAAAGAATAAAGATACTTTAAAATCGTATTTAGTAGAAAATAAGACTCATCAGGTGCATTCTTCCAAAAATGGAGAACTAGCCATTACGCATTATGATACTCTTGCGAATAGTAAAGCCTATTCTTTACTTAAAATCAGAATTGATACAGGAAAGAAAAATCAAATTCGTGTGCAACTCAGTGAAATAGGCCATCCAATCGTTGGAGATAAAAAATATGGTTGTATTAAAAATCCAATGGGGAGAATGGGACTTCATGCAAGCCTATTAGGGATAAAATTAAAAAATAAAGAATATAGATTTTACGCAAAAGTTCCTGTTGAGTTTAAAAGAATGTTTGAAAGAGAGATTGAAGATTACGAAAGTTTTACGGTATCAAACGCAAAAAAATAAAAAATATAAGTTTTGCTGTTATAACCGTAAAACTTGATAAAATAAAACCTAATGAAATGATAATTGTAAGAAAGTTATATTAACAATGGATAATGTTAGTAACAAGCAACTAGATGGAATTGATGTGGTACATATTATTGACTTTTTATTACAATCAAGATTAAGGACGTGTATGAGGTATTAGTATGAAAAAAAGAATAATGATTGATATGGATGACGTAATTACAGATGGGACTTTTCGCAAACAAATAGAAGAGTATATAGGGGAAGAAATTAATACAGATAAAACAGGATATTATTTACAGAATGCTCTTGGAGATAGAAAAGAAGAATTTTTTAAAAAAGGACCACTTAATATGTACGAAGATGCACTATTAAAAGAAGGGGCTTTCGAAGTGATTCAAAAGTTGAATTCTGTTTATGATGTATATATCGTAACAAGTTATACAATACCTGATGCGCATTACCAAGAGGGAAATCATTTAAAATATAAGATGGAATATTTACAAAAGCATTTGCCATTTTTAACTTCCAATCAAATCATTTTTCTTAACAATAAAGAATTAATTTCGTTTGATATACGTATAGATGATTCTATTAAACATTTAAAAACGGGGGAAATTAAGTTATTATTTAATGCTTATAATAATCAAGAATTAACCGAAGAAGAATTAGTATCTAAAAATATTAAAAGAGTTATGAATTGGCAAGAAATAGCAGAAATTTTATTATAAGGAGGAAAAGTATGGAAAGACTTCAAAAAATTATAGCAAATAGTGGATATACATCACGTAGAAAAGCAGAAGAATTAATAAAAAATGGACAAGTAAAAGTAAATGGGAAAGTAGTACGTGAACTGGGAACGAAAGTAAGTGGAACGGATATTATTGAAGTAAAGGGTACTATTTTAGAGAAAAACGAAAAGAAAGTGTATTATATGCTAAATAAACCACGTGGTGTAATAAGTAGTGTCACAGATGATTTAAATCGTAAAACAGTTGTTTCTTTAATTGATACAAATATGCGTATTTATCCTATTGGTAGACTAGATTATGATACAACAGGACTTATCTTACTTACGAATGATGGGTGTCTTGCCAATAGACTCATGCATCCCAAAAATGAAGTAGAAAAAATGTATATTGCAAAATTAGAAGGTACTCTTTCTCCAAGTGAATTTTATGGTCTAAAAAAAGGAATAGAAATAGAAGGAAGAAGAGTAATTCCTACACACTTAAAGGTAAGAAAACAAACGGAGGATAGCCAAATTGTGGAGATTGGCATTGTTGAGGGAAGAAATCATATTGTAAAGAAAATTTTTGAAAGTTTAGGACATCCTGTAAGTAAATTAAAAAGAGAAAGTTATGCATTTTTAACACTTGGTAATTTAAAGTCAGGAGAATATCGTGAACTTTCTTTAAAAGAAGTAAAAAAATTATATAGTTTAAAATAAAAAGGACACCATGGGTGTCTTAGTTTTGTTCCTCTTCTGTGTTTTTGCCATTGCATTCTTCGCAATTACAATCAATGCATTCACATTCTTCTGGACATGTTTCACAATTGCAATTTTCTTTATTTGTAGTTTCTTCCATTTCATTAGGTGTTGTTTCTGTATTTTCGTTAGATGGCGTAGATTCTTTATTTTCTTCTTCCATCATTTCGATTGCGCTTGTTGGACAAGATTCAATGGCATTTACTAGATTTTCACTTTCTAAATTTTCATTGGTTAATACATTAGATTTTCCTTCATCGTTAAATTCAAAATGTTCTGGATCAATGGCAACACAAGCCCCACATCCAATACACCTATCCTGGCTTACATTTATTTTTTTCATTTTCTCATCTCCTATTTAAAATTATACGAATAGAATTCTTAAAAATCAACAGTTCCTATTTAAAAGTTGCAAAATTTGTGTTATTATGGTTTTTGAATAGTGTAGGTGATACGCATGAGTTCTAGAATGGATAAGTATAATAATACGAGAAATTATGACTATGATTACGATGCTAATTATAGTTATAATCGACAAGATTCTTATGGTTCTAGATCAAGAAAAAATGAAGAATTGTATCAAGGGATGACTCATAGTGAATTAGAGGACATTAATCTTGCTAGCAATGCTCATGTTATAGGGGATAATGAAAAAAATATTGATGTAGAAAAAATCAAGCAATTGTTAGAAAAAAAATACCATGAGGAGCCTCGAAAATCACGTGCTTTGATTGAAAAAATAGAGCGTGAAGAATTAGAAGAAGAAGATTATAAGCGTGAAGAAGAAACAAAAGAATATAATATCAACGCAATTATTGCCAAAGCCAAACAGGATAAAGAGATTGATTATGAAAGAGAACGATTAAAAAAAGTGAGAGATACTCAATACGATATATTGAAAGGGCTTTCGTTACATGATGAAGAAGAGGAAGAAGAATTAGATTCTAAAGTGACAAGCAATAAAAAGGATTTGGTTAATTTAATTCATACGATTACGGAAAAAGAATTGACTCGCGAGATGAATCCTTTGGATTTATTGACAGATTTAAAAGGAAATGATGATACAGTTGTATTAGATGGTATTAAAGAAGAAGTCGAAAAAGAAGAACAACAAGAAGAAGTGAAGAAAACGGTTAAGGATACTGTAAAAGAAGAAGTGAAAAAAGAAATCGATAAAACTTTTTTTACAAATTCAGTGTCATTTTCTAAGAGTGATTTTGACGATTTTAATGATTTAAAAGAAGATATGGAAACTAATAAAGTGCTTGTAAAAGTCTTGTTTATTATCATAACTATTGCTTTAATAGCAGGTGTACTTTTCCTTGCTAATCACTTTTTTAACTTAAATTGGTTTTAAGTAGTTGAATTATAAACCACATAGGTGATTTTTAATGTTTGTTTCAATATATTAGTTAAGCAATGCAACAACTAACATATCGATAGTACTTACAACTAAAACCTTTAATCTGAGTATAAATGAAATAAGGCGCCAGTTTTTTTGTAACACGAATTTGTCTTGTATAAAACAAGAACCTATTTTTAAACAATTTGATAAAACATTTGTAAAATTTTTATAGTAAGTAAGAAATATCTTGCTTTTTTTATTTAAAAGGGAACTTTTTTCATATAGTGTAATATGAAAACAAAATCAAATAAGATGAGAAATATTCATTTTAAATTTTCTCACATTTTTTTCTTTTTTCTGTTTCTAATCTTAAGTTTAAGTATAATTTTTTTTATGAAATTTAATACCAAAGTAACTCCTAAACTTTTAGGAATTGCTGAGGCAAGTATCAATAAATTAAATGAAACGATTCTAACAAATTTTAAAGTAAAAGACATTTATCCTCAAGTAGATTTAGAAAATGCTATTATTTTAACTAAAAATAAAAAAGAAGAAATTATCAGTGTGGATTTTAATTTGGAAAACGTGTATAAAGCCTTATCTATTATCACGGGATATTTACAAAGTAGTGTAGAGAGTGAAGAAGTAAGAAAGAGTATTTTAAAATACTATGATGAGGGTTTATCAAATGGTTTGGATAGTATTTTACTTAGTATTCCCATGGGGGTGGCTAGTGATAAAATCTTCCTTGCTAATTTAGGCCCTAGAATTCCAGTTAAGATTCATTATATGGGATATGTTGCCAGTAATGTACGAATAAAAATAGAAAATTATGGAATTAATAATGCTCTTATTTCGATTTTTATTGATTGTTTTGTTTCTAATGAATTTTTAGTTCCTTTTGGGGAAAAGAGAATTAATCACGAATATAATATTTTGGTGGCTTCTAAAATAATTCAAGGAATTGTACCAGAGTATTATGGAGGGGTATTGGAATCAAAATCAAGCATTTTAAATGTTCCTATTCAGTAAAATATGTGTTATACTTTTTATAGTAGGTGAGGGACATGGAAGGAAGTACATTTATTAATTTAGCAATACATAAAGGGGTTCAAGACTATTTAACGTATAAAAGTACACCAAATCGTGATGAGTTTAATACATTTTTGGTGGTAGTAGTACGTACACTTACATTAATTTATGGGGAACTAGATATTGTAAATCCATATCGTACAAACAATGAAAAAGGTTTTGATGAAAACTTGAAAAAGTTTGGATTGTCTGATGTTGAACTTATGGAATTCAAACAAGAATTAGTATCTTACGCTGAAAATGAAACAAATGATGAAGTTTGTAAAGATTTATTTATTAGTATTCAAAAAAAATTGGTAGATATGTTTGTGCTTAGAAAAAGTCATGTTTTAGTGAGTGATGAAGAAGTAGAACAATTTAAAAGTATGTTGTATTTAAAAAATGATATTAATCCTGTTAAATTTGCTTTGTATTACAAATATACACCCAACTCTGATTTGATTTTAAATTATTTAAGTAGTAAGTTATTTGAAATACAACACCATTATTCTTTTACAGAGTATAAAGAAGTGTCACTTGGAGCAGATGCATATCAACTTGCTGGGTTTAATGCTGTAGAAGTTTTAAATATGAAAGAAGAAGACATTTTAAATATTAACAATAAAGTTTATCATTTTTTCCGTATTCGAGAGAATGATAAAAATAAAAGAGATCGTTTAGAAGATGCTATTGCTTATTATAAAAAATATGGTAGTACTGTGACTACTGGAAATGGTTATGTGGATTTATTGCTTCTTTTAAGTATAATTACAACAGGACTTATGCTAGTGGTTTTGGTTGGCATTCAATTTATGAGGTAGTAAATGGAAGTTGTCATAAATAATGTAAAATATGAAGTCATGGAAAATGTAAAAGACGCGTTAAATATTGCGGAAGTTACAGAGTATTTGACAGAGTATTTTGATGGTTTTGATTATATACTAGGGGATTATGCTTATGGAAGATTACGTTTGAAAGGATTTAATAATAAAGAGAATAAAAACTATAAACCCTATAATGCTATTGAGACACTTGAAGAATATATTAACAAGTACTGTGCATTTGGTTGTCGCTATTTTGTTATTTCAAAGGTAAAACCCTTGAAATAACTTTTTTTGTTTGCTATAATCTAGTGTAGAATAGCGAGGAATGTTATATGGCAAATATTAAGAAATTTGTACGTCCTGATGGAACCGTTGATGAAAGAGATGTCATTACCGCTTATAAAGTTGCAAGTGGTCTTGAGTACTTTGTTGTAGATACTACCAGAAAAGATGAAGTAGGAAATACCATAGTAGGTGTTAGTTATAAACCAGTTAATGAAGAACGTTTTCAAAAAATTGTAGATATGGAAGAATGGAAGAAAGCCAAGGGACTTTTGGTTAAGGATTTGCATAATGAAAAAGATGGCTTTGAACATATGGAAGTACAAGAAGAGAATTTAGTAACAGAAGATTATGTTCACGATTTAGCACTTAGAGCAGAAAATTTAGCCAATTTGACGGCAAGTTATGAAGAGTTTTTAAAGAAAAAACAAGAAAAGGAACAAGAAAATACTGTTGGTGCACCTGAAATAAATCCATTTGCTACACCAGAAGTGGCAGAAGTAAAACCAGAAATTGCAGAGGCACCTGTTACAAATACTATAGTAGAAGATATTCCAAGTATAGTGCCAACTCCTGAAGTTGCTCAAGCACCTGTTATGGATACTCAAATCGTCGATTTTCCTGGTGTTCAAAATAACATTATAGAAGAACAACCACAAGCAAGTATTCCTAGTATTGCTCCAGTAGAAGAAGTGATTACAAGTGCACCTTCTACTGATAATGTCATAAGTGAGGCACCAGCAGTTGAGCCAGTAATTCAAGAAAGTCCTGTTACAATGCAAGGTATGGATATTCCAATTGCTGAAGAAAGAAAAGAAGTAGGACAAAATGATACAGTAAAAACAGAACTAACAGATTCTGCGGTTGCTAATTCTTATATTGAAAGTATTAATAAAGAAATTGAAAATATAAAGAAAAGTACAGAATCCTATATTAAAGTTCTTGAAAATTCTAAGGTTGTTTTTATTGAAAACTTTAAGCAAATTCAAGATCTCAGGCAACTTGCAGAAACAACTGTTCGAAACGCCGAAGCAGTAATGGCAAATGCTAATAATAATCAAGTAGTTCCTAATAATATGGTGGGATTTCCAGGGATACAAAGTAACGAAGAAGAACAAGTTTTAAGAAAATCTGCTTAAGCATAATGCTTAGGCTTTTTTAATACAATATAATAGTGATATTATGAAAGAACTTTTAGAAAAATATTATAATGTGTACGATATAGATGTATTAGAAAATACGTCTTTTTCTTATTTTGTTTTTCAAGATAAAAAATATTACTTCGTTCCTTATGTACGTAGTGATGAAGAATTTCAAGAGTTATTTTCCTTAAATGAAGAGTTGATAAAAAAAGGAATTCCAACAGGTAAGTTTGTTTTAAATAATCAAAATTCTTACATTACGCTTTATGAAAAAAAACAGTTTGTTTTACTTGAAATGCCACTTAATTGTTTAGAAGAGTATAATGTGCTTGATATGGTTTCTTTTGCGGAACAGTTGATTATTAGTAGTAAAAAAAGTATTTTATATCGTAATTCATGGGCAGATTTATGGAGTGCTAAAGCCGATTATTTTGAGTATCAAATTCGTCAACTAGGGAAAGATAAACCTATTATTTTAAATAGTTTTAGTTATTATATCGGAATGCTTGAAAATGCCATTGCTTATGTAAATAACACAACTAAAAAATATCAACTAAGTGTTAATGAACGTATAACTTTACAAAGAAGACGAGTGGTGTTTCCTAATACTTTACTTAATTATTTTAATCCTTTAAATTATGTGATTGATATCGAAGTAAGGGATATAGCCTCTTATTTTAAATCTTTGTTTTTTAATTCCTATGAAGATTTGTTTACAGAAGTACATGCTTTTTTTAAAAGAAGAAAACTGGGGATATATGGTTATCAATTGTTATATGCAAGGCTGTTGTATCCTTCCTTTTATTTTGATATTTATGAGAAAGTGATGGAAGGGGAAGTAGAAGAAAGTGCCTTACTTCCTATTATTAATAAAACAGAAGAGTATGAATTGTTCTTAAAAGATATGTGGGAGATTATTTCTATGTATGCTCCTATTGAACGATTAGATTGGATTGCCAATAAAAAAGAATCATAATTCTACATTGATGATTCCTTCGATTTCTTCAATTTCGTTTTGTAACATGGCAAATATGTAATTTTTTAGTGTAAAGTCTTGTCCCAGACATTCTACACAGTGCCCTTTCAATTTTACGTAAACATATTTGTCTTCGTATTTTACAAATTCTATATCTCCACCGTCCATGTTCAAGTAAGGGCGAATTTCCTCTATAATGTTTTTAATTTTTTCTTCCATCTTGCTTCACCTACTTATTATTATAACACGTATCCCTTAAAAGGAAATAAAATGTGTTATAATGAAATATAGATGAGGTGGTAAGTAATGTCTTATCAAGAAGGAGATATTTTAGAGGGAATTGTAACAGGTATTTCAGAGTATGGTGCTTTTATTCATATTGATGAACGTTATACTGGTTTAATACATATATCAGAGATTTCCAATCATTTTGTTAAAAATATTGAAGATTATGTGACAATTGGGGAATCTATTCTTTGCGAAGTTTTAGATGTGGATAACAAGAGTGGGCATTTAAAATTGTCTATTAAAAATATTAATTATAAATTGATTCCTCGTTATGGAAAGATTAAGGATACCAAAAATGGTTTTAAATCTTTACAAATGAAATTGCCAGTCTGGGTGCGAGAAAAATTGAAGGAAATAGAAGAAGTAAATACTTGTAATAACGAATAGTAGATGTATAATAAATGACTTGAGGTGTTTGGCATGATTGATTATGAATTAGTTGATATAAAACCTTTATCAAAAGAACTATTTGATGAAATAAATAATATTTTTGAAAACGATAGTAGTGTATCTAAATTTGTAAGTTTTCATTATCAAGCGTTAGTAACTAATGGATTATTTTATGGTAATCAATATAGAAAGTTAGGTTAAATTATGATTGAAAATAAAAAAATATTAATTTTAGGTATGGCACGTAGTGGAGTTTCTGTGGCCAAATTACTTGCCGAGTATAACAATAATATATTAATAACCGATATGAAAGAACAAGAGAGTACTGTCTTAAAAGAATTACATAATTTAAATATTGAAGTAGTGATTAAGGAAAACCAAGAAGAATTATTAGATGAAAGTTATGATTTAGTAGTTAAAAATCCAGCAATTAGAAAGGATAATCTTGCTGTTTTAAAAGCAAAGAGTCTAAATATTCCCATCATAAACGAAGTAGAAGTTGCTTATAAATTTTTACCAAGTGATGTAACAATTATAGGAATTACTGGTTCTAATGGTAAAACGACAACAACAACTATTACTTATGAACTTTTAAAGACAACGGGAAGAAATGTTTTTTTAGGCGGAAATATTGGAATTCCACTTTCTAGTATTGTAAAAGAGATAAAAAGTGGAGATTTGTTAGTTCTTGAAATATCCGATCATCAACTTTGCGATATGTATGATTTTAAGACAAATATTAGTGCAATTACCAATTTAAGTGAAGTACATCTTGACTTTCATGGTTCTTATGAAGAATATAAAAGAATGAAAAAGAGGATATTTAATCATCATGCTTTGCATGACATCGCGATTTTGAATAAAGAGAATGTGGATGTATTAAAATTAACACAAGATATTTCTTCTAAAAAAATTTATTTTTCTATAAAAGAAAAAACTGATGTTTATTTAGATCATAATCGTATTTTCTATTTTGGAGAAGAGATTTTAAATATAGAAGATATCAAAATTAAAGGAAATCATAACTATGAAAATATTATGGTTGCCATTACGATCGCTAAACAGTATGGCGTTACAAATGAGAAAATTAAGGAATTTTTAAGTGAATTTAATGGAGTAGAACATCGAATTGAGTTTGTTAGAACTGTTAGAAATAGAAAATTTTATAATGATTCTAAAGCAACAAATAATGAATCAACAATTATCGCTTTGGATTCCTTTAAAGAAAAAACGATTTTAATTATGGGAGGACTTGATCGAAATATACCATTTGATAGTATCGCCTCACATTTACAAAATGTAAGTGGGATAATGGCTTATGGAGAGACGAAAGAAAAGATTAAGGATTTTGCTATTCAAAATCATATTCCTATTATAATTACAGACACTTTAGAGGAAGCCACCTTAATGGCTTATCAACAAAGTGAGGAAGGCGATGTGATTCTTTTAAGCCCTGCATGTGCTTCTTGGGATCAATTTGAAAGTTTTGAAGTCCGTGGAAATACATTTAAAAAAATTGTAAATCATTTAGAATAAAGGAAACGTTTGGTATGTTTTCTTTTTATGTGCTTCAAAATAAACTTGTGTATTTTACAAAATACACTATTGCTATTTTTTTCTTGCTGTGTTATGATTATGTACAAGAAAGGAAGTGAGTGCAGTTGTTATCAATACAAATGGGTAAAATAAAAATAGAACTAACAATTTGTAAAATTAAAATTACAAAAATTGTTAATCCTAATGCAATTACGAGGGGGTAATTCCCCTCGCCAAAACTATACCATGAATTGATAATAAACTCAAGAAAATGGAAGAAAATTATACTTTAGTAGAAAGAATTTTAAAAGAATTAAGTAGTCCTAAAGAATTAAATAAAAGACAAATTTCTTTATTTTTGAAACCAGAAGTTTTGGAACAGTTAGATAACTTGTTAAAAGAATTTAATAATTATTCTCAAAAAGTTGCTAGTCGAAATTATTTGATTGAAATTGCAATAGAGAATTTGATTCAAACTTTTCCAAAAGTTTTGGAAGAATATAATAAAAAATATCGTGAGGAAGTAACAGAAACATTAGAATTTGATACAGTTGTTTATCCGTCATATAGTGGTGGTTTAGAAACTTTAATAAAGGAACATAAATGGTATTATGTTCGTATCAATAAAGAAAATATTGAGAAAATAAAATACATTGCTTTGTATTTGGGATATCCTGATAGTTGTATTACACATTATGCTATTGTAGATAAGTACAAAGAAGAAATTATTGATGGAAAAAGAAAGTATTCTGTTTATATAAAAGGAGATATCATTCCTCTTGATCAACCAGTTGTTTTAGGAAGTACTAACCCAGTTGGAATGCGTTCTCCCAAATATACGACATTAGCAAAACTGAAAAGTGCTACAGAAGTGGTGGATTTAAATTAAATTTGTGTTCTTTAAATTTTCATAAATAAAAACTCGAAACATTAAAGTTCGAGTTTGTAGCAAATTTGGTGCCCAAGGCCGGACTTGAACCGGCACGGGTTTTAACACCCGCAGGATTTTAAGTCCTGTGCGTCTACCTATTCCGCCACTTGGGCAAATGGCACTGTCTTAATTAAATAAGACTATTTAAGTATAATATTAAAAAATAAAATAATCAAGTCTTTTTTTATGAAAATACCTAAAAAATAGTATTTTTTCAGTTGACATGTAAAAAAGTACTATGTTATAATCAATTTGTTGTTGGAGGAATACCCAAGTCTGGTTGAAGGGACTGGTCTTGAAAACCAGGAGGTCGTGTGAGCGGCGCAGGGGTTCGAATCCCTTTTCCTCCGCCATTAATTATTTATCGCGGGATGGAGCAGTTCGGTAGCTCGTCGGGCTCATAACCCGAAGGTCGTAGGTTCAAATCCTTCTCCCGCAACCAAATGGTCCCGTAGTGTAGCGGTCTATCACGTCTGCCTGTCACGCAGAAGATCGAGGGTTCAAATCCCTTCGGGACCGCCATTTTTTTTGGCACCATAGCTCAGTTGGTAGAGCAGAGGACTGAAAATCCTTGTGTCACTGGTTCAATTCCCGTTGGTGCCACCATTGACGAATCTGTTCGAACTATTCGAACTTTGATATATAGAATCAATCGAAAGATTGGTTTTTTTCTGTTTTTAGAAAGAAATCATAGGAAAGGTTGGTGTCTATGATTAATGTAATCAAAAAAGAAATTGATATGGAGGAATCTTTGAAAAAACGATTAGAGATTATATGTGATTTTTGTAATATTACTCCAATAATTATAAATGGTAGTATTCGGAAAATTGATAAGACTAATTTAAACTATATCGAACCTCATAGAATAATTATCAATAATGTAATGTTTCTTGCTTTTAATTATTCAAATGAACTCTATATCAATAATTTAAGTAAAAAGATTAAAATATCAGAACTCGAAAACTACATAAAAACTATGAACTAATGCTTATTCCCTACAAATGGGTAATAGACAAAATAAGAAAAATGTTGTATTATGTAATTGATTTACAAAGACTTATTTTGAGAAGTAAAAGTATTAGTTTGTAGTACCTTTACTTCTCTTTTTTTGAAAAATTAGAAAAAGGGAGATGATAATTTGATGTATGATGATGTAAAAAAGATAGCAGGACTCTATATTAGAGTAAGCACAGAAGATCAAGCCAGAGAGGGTTTTAGTTTGCCAGAACAAGAAAAGCGTTTAAGGGCTATGTGTGAGTTCAAAGGTTATGAAGTATATAGAGTATATGAAGATGCTGGAATAAGTGCTAAAACGGGTAATAAACGCCCTGCATTTGATGAATTATTACAAGATATTAAAGATAAGAAATGTAATACGATTGTTGTA
>CANOWY010000020.1 GCA_947571135.1 uncultured Mycoplasmatota bacterium | reverse complement strand
TAGGAATCAGTTATGCCTATATAGCCTATAGTACAAGACAAGAAGGAATCAATGTCATAGAAACCGATTGTATTAATATAACTATGGAAGAACTCACGAATGCAATCCATTTAACAAATGCACATCCTATAACGGATGAAGTAGGAAATACTCTAAAACCATTTCGCTTTAAACTCACAAATACTTGTGGAGTCGGAGTAGACTATAACGTAAACTTAGAAGTAATGGAAACAGAATCTCGAATAGCAAGTAAGAACATAGCAACAAAAGTAGATGAGAACACTAAAAGTATTTTAAGTAATAATCCAACTGCCCCTATAACCTACCAAGAAAGCGATTATACCGCAGTAGAAGCGTATACGATACATAGTGGAAGTATAGAACCCTATGGAAGTGTCGAACATGAGGTAAGAATATGGTTAGATGAAAGTGCAGGAAATGACAGTCAAAATGGAACATTCTATAGTAAAGTCGTGATTGACGCTAGACAAAATCAAATAATTGCTATTAACTTTAATGAATATATAATAAACCAGGTGGAAGACAATCCATCTATAGAAGAGTTTACACATGAAGCAACAAGCCAAACGCCTGCTTTAACAGATTATAGGTACACAAGAGCAAATCCAAACAATTATGTCTATTTTGGATGTGAGGAGGACTGTACCTTAGAAAATCTATACAGAATCATAGGAGTCATACCTACACAGAGTGAAGTTGGTGGAGAGTATGAAAATAGAGTGAAACTAATAAAAAATACAGAATATATAGAAACAGAAAGTGGTTATCTACGTAATTCATCTGGATATAGATTAAATGATAATTATACTGTTAAAACCTCTTGGTTGAATTGCAGTTTATATAAAGTTTTAAATACTTATTATTGGAATTTTATACAAAACTATCAAAATTATATCGAAGAAAGTATATGGTATCTTGGTGCTCTTTCTTACTCGGGAAATGCAATCTCTAATTATTCTTCGGACTTTTATTATATAGGAGAAAGAGATAAAACAGTAGCGTTAGTAGGAGGAAATTTATCCATATTAGCAAATATCGGTTTAATGTACCCAAGTGATTATGGATATTCTAGTGGCAAAAAGTATCATAGTGATGCGATATGGGCTAATAACGCAATAAATTTAAATACTTGGTTAAGATTAGAGAATAACAGTACGGAGTGGACTATAATGCCTGACTCTTTACAATATTCAGACTCAGAAGGTATGGCTGGATTTTCAATACTTCCGAGTGGACCTATGACTATATATTCAGTAAATGCTCCAACAATTCGTCCTACATTCTATTTAAAATCAAATGTTTTATATGAAAGTGGAAGTGGAACAGAAGAAAATCCATATCGAATTAGTATAAATGAATAACATTGATTTAAAAAAATTACGAAAAAGTTGCAAACTAAATCAAACAGAACTGGCGAAATTACTTGGAATGACACAACAACAATATTCCAGATATGAAACAAATATCAATAAAATTCCACTTGAAACATTTTTAAAAATATTAGATGCTTGTCATTATAAAATGAAGTTGATAAAAGAAAAATAATCTAGATTTCTTTCCATATTAGTAATTGACAAAAAAACAAGAATAATAGATAATAATATAAAGAGTAGGTGATAAAATGACCAATAAAAAATCGATATTATTATCTGTTGTTGCAGTAGCCATATTTATAGGGGCTATATCTACAGCAAGTTATGCTTTCTTTACAACCTATGTACAAACTAATAATGAAAATAACAATAATTTGGTGGGAGGAACTGCTAAATTAAGTACAAAGTTTGATGATGGGGAAACCATAAATTTTATAAATATGATTCCAGGAGATTCAATCACCAAAACATTTTCTCTAGAAAATAAAGGGCAGGATATCCGTTATAAAATAGTGATAAATGATTTAATAAATGAATTTGAAAGTTATCAAGATATAACTTATATATTAAAAGAAAATGATACTATTTTAGTTGAAAATAAAGTGTTCCCAAACGTAGCAGACAATAATGAATTAAGTACAATTAGAACACTTAGAAATGGCGAAAAAAACACATATACATTAACGATAACTTATCAAAATACAGACAATGATCAAGCGCCAGATATGGGCAAAACAATCAGTGGAAAAATATTTATTCAAGAAGTTTAGAAATATTTAAATATTATAAAAGCGATATAGAAAAACACTTCTATATCTTATTTTTTGGGAGGAAATTATGAATATTACGAAAGAATTAGCAAACAATTTAAACATTAAAGAAAGCCAGATAGAAGCAGTATTAAAATTATTAAGTGAGGACTGTACAATTCCTTTTATCGCTAGATACAGAAAAGAAGCAACTGGGGCCTTAGATGAAGAACAAATTGGAACTATTGCGGAAAAGTATAAATATTTATGCAACTTAGAAAAAAGAAAAGAAGACGTCATACGTTTAATCGCCGAAAAAGACTTATTAACAGAAGATTTAGAAAAAAGTATTCGTGCTTGTGAAAAACTAATTGATGTGGAAGACTTATATCGTCCCTTTAAAGAAAAGAAAAAAACAAAGGCAACAGAAGCCATTAAACTCGGCTTAGAACCACTAGCGAAAAAAATAATGTCTTTCCCTACAAAAGGAGATTTAGATTCTTTAGCAAGTGGCTATAATATGGAAAAAAATGAAGCCATTAAAAACGCATCCTATATTATCAGTGAATGGATAAGTGACAATGCTTATTTTAGAAAATGGACGCGTAATTTCATTTACAATACAGGTTTATTGGTTACAAAAAAGAAAAAGAATAGTGAAGATGAAAAAAAAGTATATGATATGTATTACGAATTTCAAGACCGAATTAAATACATGAAACATTATCGTGCACTTGCTATCAATCGTGGAGAAAAAGAAGGCATTTTATCAATAAGTATAGATTTTGATGACAATAAAGTTTTCGACAATTACAAAGAAAGAGTGATAAAGAATCAAAACTCTTTTGTAGTGCCGATAGTGGAAGAGGCGATAAAAGATGCCCTAAAACGTTTAATATTACCAAGTATTGAAAGAGAAATACGTTCGATATTAACAGAAGAAGCGAGTGAAGAAGCCATTATCACCTTTAAAGACAACTTAGAAAAACTTTTAATGACTAAACCAATCAAAAATAAAACAGTCATTGGTTTTGATCCGGCTTTTCGTACAGGTTGTAAACTAGCCGTATTAAATCCATATGGAGAAGTCTTAGAAATAGCAACGATTTATCCACATGAACCACATAACAAAAAAATAGAAGCCACTAAAATATTAAGAGATTTGATTACAAAGTATAATGCTAACATTATAGCCATTGGAAATGGAACTGCTTCTCGTGAAAGTGAATTTTTTGTTGCAGAAGCCATCAAAGGATTAGATATAAAATACAATATTGTAAGTGAAGCAGGAGCCAGTGTCTATTCGGCAAGTAAATTAGCAATTGCCGAATTTCCAGAATTGACCGTTGAGAAAAGAAGTGCTATTTCCATTGGAAGACGTATTCAAGATCCATTATCAGAACTTGTTAAGATTGACCCTAAAAGTATTGGAGTTGGAGAATACCAACACGATGTCAACCAAAATAATCTAGCAGACGCTTTAGATTTTACAGTATCCAAAATAGTAAACGAAGTAGGAGTCAATATTAATACCGCAAGTGATAGTATTTTAAAATATATTTCAGGTTTAAATAAAAAATGTATAGATAACATTCAAAAATTTAAAAAAGAACACAACTTTAAAAATCGAAAAGAAATCAAAACTATTTCAGGAATTAGTGATAAAGTCTATGAACAATGTATTGGATTCTTACGAATTAACGATGGAGAAAATCCTTTAGATAAAACCAAAATTCACCCCGAAAGTTATGAAGTTACAGAAAAACTTTTAGCCTCTTTAAAATTGGATATAAACAAAAAAAATGAAGATTTTATTCATACATTAGAAAATGCGAACAAAGAAAAATTAAGTAAAGAATTAAATACAGACATGTATACCATAGAGGATATCATAAAGGAACTCATTACACCAGGATTAGACCCAAGAGATGCTCTAGACGATGTAATGTTAAAAAGTGATGTATTAACCATTGATGATTTAAGTATTGGTATGGAACTAACAGGAACTGTTCGTAATGTAGTATCATTTGGTGCCTTTGTAGACATTGGCCTACATAACGATGGACTTATTCACATTTCAAAACTGAGTAAAGAATATGTAAGTAATCCACTTGATGTTATCCATGTTGGAGATATTATCACCTGCCATGTGGATAAAATTGATAAAGAAAAAGAAAAAGTGAATTTAACATTAATATAGAAATTTTAACAGATGGAATATAATCTAGGTTTTGTAAAACTATGTCTAATAGTAGATTTGTGATATAATAAGAAATAGGTGGAATTATGAAAAAGAAGCATACAACAATCATTCTCTATCTATTTCTTTTTGTTTATTTAGAAATAATCAATAAAACACTAATGTTTAATAAATTGCTAGATAAAGATTTTTTCAACGTAATTTTATTTAGTTTAAGTTTATCTTTTTTATTTAGTTTTTTTACACATTTTTTTAGAGAAAAAAACAATAAACGTATCTGTACAGTTTTAGTTATATTGATTACGGCCTTCTATTTATATAATTTTTTATACTTTTCATTATTTTCTATGCCATTTTCAATCAATGATTTAGAACTTGTAAACAATGCGCTCAGTTTTTATGAGATTGGGTTGCATCTTCTTCAAACAGACTTTCTTTCTATTCTAATTTTTTTAATTCCCTTCTTTCTTTTCCTTTTATATAAAAATAATTTTGATTTTGCAAAAAAAGAAAGAAAAAAAAGAATTAAAATTTTCATTTTCTTTCTTTTTACCCATATTATAGCACTTTTATCCTTAAATATAGATAAAACTACACTTTATTCTCCTTATAATTTATATTATCACTTAAATTCTTTAACAACCTCCACTGAAGTGTTAGGGGTATTTACAAGTCAAAGACTAAGTATAAAAAGAGCCATTTTTGGATTTCAAGAAAAATTAGTGACAGAAGAAACAGAAGAAGACAGCGAAGAAGTTTCTTACAATAAACTAGATATTGATTTTGATAAGTTAATAAGCGAAACTCAAGATGAAAGTACAAAAAATATTTATCGTTACTTAAAAACGAAAAAAGCAACCAATAAAAATGAATATACAGGACTTTATAAAGGCAAAAATTTAATCTTTATTTTAGCAGAGGGATTTAATTCTATTGCAGTCGATGAAATAAGAACCCCAACTCTTTATAAACTCATACATGAAGGATTTGATTTTACTAATTATTATTCTCCTGAATTTTTAAGTACAACAGGAGGGGAGTTTCAAGCCATGACAGGACTTATCCCCACCCAAGAAATCTTAAAAATATGGCGAAATGAAAATCCAACGATTTCTTATGCAATTGGAAATTCTTTTGAAAAAATCGGTTACAATACTTTTAGTTATCATAATTGGCTTTATACTTATTACAGTAGACATAAAACCATGCCTACTTTAGGATTTAACGATTATATGGCGTGTAAAAACGGGATGGAAAAAGAGATAAATTGTTCGTGGCTGCCAAGTGATGTTGACATGATAAACAAAACATTTGGTAACTATGCAAAAAACGGTCCGTTCGTTACTTACTACATCACTGTAAGTGGACATGCTCCTTATAACTTTATGGGTGGAAATAGCATTGCTATTAAAAACAAAGAAGTAGTAAAAGATTTACCATACAGTGATCCTGTAAAAGCCTATCTTTCTGCACAAATGGAACTTGAATATGCTCTTTCTTCTTTAATAGAAAAATTGGAAATGGAAGGGATTTTAGACGATACTGTAATTGTTTTAACTGGAGACCATTATCCTTATACTTTAACGGAAGAGGAAATCAATGAAGTTTCTACCTATGAACGTGAAGAAATGGTAGAAGTCAATCATAGTAATTTGATTATTTGGAATACTAATAATGAACATAAGGTAATAGAAAAAGTTGCTAGCCAAATTGATGTTCTTCCTACAATACTAAATCTATTTGGTATAAATTACGATTCAAGACTATTTATAGGCAACGATATTTTTAGTGATGAAGAAGGACTTGCAATATTTGCCAGTCGTAGTTGGCGAAGCGACAAAGGAACCTATTTTTCTAATACTGGTTTTGTAGGAGAGGAAGTAAGCGATAACTACATTACCTATATGAATAGTCGTATTGCCAATAGTTTCACGATAAGTAAATTACTATTAGAAAAAAATATATATAAGAAAATAGAAAAGGAAATAGGTGAGTAATCTATGTGTGGAATTGTGGGATTTGCAAGCAAAGAAAAAAACAAAAAACAAATTATAAAAAAAATGGCAGATCGTATAAAACATCGTGGTCCAGATGGAGAGGGATATTATACAGATGATTTTGTGGCGCTTGGACACAGAAGGCTATCTATTATTGACTTAGCAGCGGGTAGCCAACCAATGTACAACGAAGACGAAACAAAAGTAATTGTTTTTAATGGAGAAATCTATAACTACATCGAACTAAAAGATGAATTAAAAAAGAACCATGAATTTAAAACAAGTTGTGATACAGAAGTACTTATCCACGGTTATGAAGAATGGGGTGTGGAATTACCAAAAAAATTGCGTGGTATGTTTGCCTTTGCTATCTGGGATAAAGAGAATCAAACTTTGTTTTGTGCTAGAGATCATTTTGGAATTAAACCATTTTATTATTACGAATGTGAAGGAACCCTTTTGTTTGCTTCTGAAATTAAATCCTTTTTAGAACATCCCGCCTTTAAAAAGGAATTAAACAAAGAGTTGATCGGGCCATACCTTTCCTTTAGTTTTACTCCAACCACTGAAACCTTTTTTAAAGGAGTATACCGACTGGATCCAGGTTGCACTTTAACTTATCATGAGGGAGAATTAAAAATAAATCGTTATTACAATATCACCTTTAACGCAAAGGAAAAAGATTTTGATAAAACCGTTTTTAATATCAACGAAACCATGAAAGATTCTGTTAACCATCATATGCTAAGTGATGTGGAAGTAGGCTCCTTTTTATCTAGTGGAATAGATTCATCCTATATTGTCACGTTAGCAAAACCAGATAAAACCTATACCGTTGGATATGACAACCCGAAGTATAATGAAATAGAATATGCAGAGGATTTAGCCAATTGTTTAAATATAAAAAATACAAGTAAAAAAATAACGAAAGAAGAATACAAAAATATTGTTCCTAAAATCCTTTATCACATGGACGAACCTTCAAGTGATCCTGCTGCCATTATGCTTTACTTCGTATCAGAACTAGCCAGTCAAGACGTAAAAGTTGTACTATCAGGAGAAGGAGCAGATGAATTTTTTGGAGGTTACAACAACTATCGTGAAGAAGTAGATTTAAAGTGGTACAATAAAATTCCTTATCCATTCCGTCGATTTGCTGCTATTTTCTTTTCTATTTTACCAGAATTTCCAGGAAGAAACTTCATCGTAAGACGTGGAACAAAATTAGAAACAGATTATATTGGTGTGAATAAAGTTTATAGTGAAAGAGAAAGAAAAAAAGTATTAAACTGTAAGGATACGATAAAAAATAAAGAACTTACCCAACCAATCTTCGAAACGGTGAAAGGAAAAGACAATATTACTAAAAAACAAGCAATAGACATCCATTTTTGGTTAATTAAAGATATCTTACAAAAAGCAGACCGTATGACGATGGCAAATTCTATTGAAGGAAGAGTTCCCTTTATAGACAAAGAAGTCTTTAAAATTGCTAGTACCCTAACCGAAAGAGAAAAAGTAACGAAAGAAAATACTAAAATTGCTTTAAGAGAAGCCGCTAAAAAAGAAATTCCAAATGAATCTTACAAAAAGAAAAAATTAGGATTTCCCGTTCCTTTACGTGAATGGTTAAGAGAAGATGATTTTTATAACGAAGTAAAAAACACATTTAAACAAGATTATGTAAAAGAATATTTTAACCAAGACTATCTAATAAAATTACTCGATGAACATAAAAATCACAAAAAAGATACTTATAAAAAAGTATGGACGGTTTATTGTTTTCTTAAATGGTATGAAATATTTTTTCTAGAAAAGGAGTATAATGAAATATGAAATTAAAAAAAGAGTATATAATTGCTATACCGATTTTATTGATAGTTATCAACATAATTTTAGTAGCCACTAGCAAAATATTAGTAATAGATAATTGGGTTTATTCTTTAATTTCCCATAATACTATACTTACAAACATTTTACTATTTATCACTAATTTTGGAAGTGTAAAATACATTGTCGCTATCTGTCTATTACTACTTATTTTCTATAAACCTAAGAAAGAATTAATGAACTTGTATGGAGTTGTGATTATTTCAACAGTTATCAACAATATCATTAAAATTATTTTTAGAAGAGCAAGACCTGCTCTAATGGGTTCTTTAGTTCCTGTATTTGAAAATACCTTTAGTTTTCCATCAGGACATGCTATGGCAACTATGACATTCTATGGCTTTTTAATTTATATGATTTACAAAAAAGATATAAACAAGAAATTAAAGGGAGCACTAATGGGTTTGTTATCTGTATTGATACTGGCAGTGGGATACAGTAGGATCTATTTATATGTACATTACTTTAGTGATGTATTTACAGGATTTATGTGTTCTTTAGTAATTCTTTATTTCTACATTAAAGTAATGAAAAAAATGGATTTTTTTGATACAGAAAAATCATAAAAATGTGAAATATTGTCATTAACGATGTATGACGGTGGTCTATACATTCAAAATTGATTAAAAGAAAAAACTTCCTAAGAAGTTAATTTAATACATAGATACCAATAGTTAAATAAGTTGCAAATAATATCCAAATTAAGTAGGGGATATTTAAAAAGGCACTTATTTTTTTCTTATAAAAAAAGCAATAAATAAGAAGAACTGCTAGTATATCTAATAAAAGAATCCATAAGATGGCGATAAATCTGGCTTTCCATAAAAAGAAAATAAAACTCCATAATGCATTTACAAAAAGTTGTATGTAGTATAAAAAATCAAGAATATTTCTTTCTTCAAAATCTTTCTTATACAGAAAATAAGAAAGCCCCATGAAAAGATAAATAATTGTCCAAGCAATCGGGAATAAAAATTTAGGTGGAGCAAGAGGTGGTCTTATTAAACTTGTGTAATCCATACTATCTTTAATGAAAAATGCAACAATTCCTCCAACAAGCAAAGGAAAAAATAAATAGAAAATATAAGTAATAATCTTTTTCATAAATAAAACCTTTCTATTATTATCATATAGTAAATATAATAAAATATGCGTTTTGGCAAAGTATGTTATAATGAATAAAAAGAAGGAATACAAAATGAAACTAGAATACTTAACAAAAGAATATGATAAACTTCAAAAGAAATATGGAGCAAAAGAATTAAATTCCATCTATAATGGTGGGGATATACATAATCCTGATATTTGTTTTGTTTTTATGAATCCAACAGGTAAAAATCCTTCTTCTATGAAAAATTGGCAAGGAATTCGCTCACCGTGGCTAGGAACTAAAAATATTTGGGATTTATTTTATAGTTTAAATTTAATGGACGAAAATATTTACCAAGAAATCAAAAAGAAAAAAGGCAGTGAATGGACACCATCATTTGCAAGTGAAGTCTATGAAGATGTAAAAAAACATAAATACTTTATTACAAACTTAGGGAAATGTACTCAGATAGACGCAAGGCCACTTCCAGATAGTGTATATAAAGAGTATTTAGAACTACTAAAAAAAGAAATAGAAATTATAAACCCCAAAGTAATTATCCTATTTGGAAATCAAGTAAGTTCTATTGTATTAGAGGAGAAGATTTCGGTTTCTCAATGTCGTAAGAAAGAATTTATAAAAGAAATAAATGGCAAAGAATATAAATTTTATTCTGTTTTTTATCCAGTAGGAAATGGAAGATTTAATATAGATAAATCGATTGAAGATATTAAGTGGATAATTGAGCGTGAGGTAAAGAAATGAACTGGGTCTAGAACTTTTTCATTTACAATGTACAAGAAGAAAGTTTATCAAATATGTATAATATTTTTAAAAGATTTAAAAAATGATAATTACAGTTATGAATCTTAATACTAAGATCGAACAATCTTTAATTCAGTAGATAATTATTAGAATACATTAAAAAATAGAAAAAGAAAGTGGACTAAATAAAGGGATAAAAATAAAAATCTTACCATAAAAATGTAAGATTTTATTTTTGCTCCAAAATGTAAGTGAGTAGTACCCCAACCGTTCTATCCTCTTGAATTTGATGTGTAGAACATAAATTTATAATTTCGTCATAACTTTTCCAAACAAAACCATCAATGACTTCGTTTTCTTCAAGTTGAGGGCCGTTTTCGCTAATCTCATAGTCAACAATTTCATAATAATACAAATCCCATATAACTCCTGCACCATCTTTGGAAACTTTTATTAATTTAGGATTATGGATAATAAGACCAACTTCTTCTAAAACTTCTTTAGAAACAGTTGCTTCTACATAATCCATTATATCATCTTGTATTAATGATTTTTTATAGTCATTTAAACTATCAAAAACTTTACCACCAGGCAAACGGTAATCCCAATTATTTAATTCATAGCGAAACTCCTTTGACAAAAGTATTTGTTTCTTTTCTTTATTAACGATAAGAGCACGAATCCCAGGAGGCCTTCTCACCATGGTTCTTTTTACATTTTTTATTTCTTCGCCAACAGTAAATTCTTCTTTAGTCTCCAAAAATTCAAAAAAGCCGTTATTAAATACAGATTTTTCCATCTACTTCACGCTCCATAAGCAAAGTATATCATAACCTATAAAAAATAGAAATACATTTGAATTTAGTGTATAATTAAAGTGGTGAAACAAAATGAAAAATTAAGATATAAGGAATGTAAAGAATTTTTAAAATATAGTAAATAGTAAAAAAGAGACGAAGAAATTATAGATTTTTTAAAGATTTTTCAATATCAAAAATAGAAATTCCTTTTTCGCTTCACAATAAAGAAAAATAAGAAGTTTATTTAATTGATTTTGATAATTTTTTAGTGGGAGATATTTAGAATGTACAATGAAATAGTAATGAATTTAAAAGAACAACTATCTTTAGAAATTTTAAATAAAATCAAAAATAAAACAATTCACATAGGTATTTTTACTGAACCATGTCTTTCCTATATGTTAGATGGTAAAAAAACAATAGAATCTCGATTTACAAAAAAGAAACAATCCCCATATGAGAAAATAACAAAAGAGGATATAGTTTTAGTAAAAAAGTCAGGAGGTAATATTGTTGCCTATTTTACTATAAAAGAAGTTTTATTTTATGATTTACATACTTATGCAATAGAAGATATTAAAACGAGATACAATAAAGAATTGTGCGTAGATGATGCCTTTTGGGAAAATAAAAGAGATAGTCAATATGCAACATTAATGAAAATAGATAAATTAGTAAAACTAAAATCATTTCCTAAAAAAGGAATACAAACTGGAACAATATTTATAAAGTAGAGGGATAGCATGAAAGAAGAAATATTAAAAAAAGTGGATATTTTATATGATATGTACCAAAAAGGACTTCTTGGAGGAGAAATAATGCCAGAGGATGAAAACCCACATTTAGAAAAAAATTCTTTGGAAAACTATTTGTATTTTACTTTACCAATGGCACTCAATTACCAAAGAAATTCTTATACATTATGGAAAAATGCGAATAAAACTTACAAAGATAAAGAAACAAACTTTGTCTTTTCTCCTAAAGAGGTTTTAAATAGAAAAACAGAAGAAGTGCAACAGGCTTTAACAAAATACAAAGTAGCACTTCAAAAAAACAAGCAAACTGAAATATGGATTACTTTGTGCAGAACTTTTGTAGATTTGTTCGATGGGGATATACGTAAATTATTTATTGCGTGCAACAATGATGTAGATCGAATAAGGGATTATATACAAAAAGAGAATAAAAAAAGTTTTCCTTATCTATCAGGAACAAAAATATGCAATTACTGGTTATATGTTATTTGGGAGTATACATCACAAAAATACAAAAATATTGAACATTTAACCGTAGCCCCTGATACACATGTAATAAAATCAACTTATCAATTGGGGCTCATTACAGAAGAAGAACTGAATAAAAACAATGTGCAAGAAATTGTAATTAAACGTTGGAACGAATTATTTGAAGACACAAAGTATAAACCAATAGATATCCACACGACTTTATGGTTATGGAGCAGAAATGGTTTTAAGGAGTTAGAAAATGAATGATTTAGAAAAAGTTATAACAAGTTGCGAGTATGTAGTACAAAACAGTAAATATGTAAAAATAAAGGAAGAAGAAATTGATTATTTTGCAAATCAAGTAGAAATCAAAAAAATGCCTCATTGGCTTTCTTCAAATCCATTCGGACTGTTAGATTTCCCAATTCAGGACATTGTAGAGATTTTAATAATATTAGAATCTATCGATTGCTCATTTTGGGGAGAACCTAAGTGGACTTTGCTAACAGAAGAAGGAAAGCCAGTAGATGGAGCATTTGCTCTAATTTATGCCTTGGTGAAATTAAAAAAGGATAAGGGACATCTTGATTTCGAGCAAATTTCATTTGATGAATTTAAAAATAGTTTGACAGGAAATGTAGAAATTCCTTTATTAGAAGAAAGATATAAAGTAGTAAAAAAGGTAAGCCAAGTAATAAACAAAAAAATGAAAGGCAACCTTTATGAATATATAAAAGAGATTACAGTAGATAGAGATTTATTTAAAATAATAGTGGATAATTTCCCAAGTTTTCAAGATACGAGAACTTATGAAGGACAAACAATTTACTTTTACAAACTCGCTCAACTAGTTGTTTCTGATATTTTGCACATTAGAGAATTAAAGGAGAATATTAAAGTAGATTATTCCCATTTAGTAGGATGTGCAGACTATAAGATTCCGCAAAGTTTAAGAGGAATACATATTTTAGAGTATTCAAAAGAACTCTCCGATTTAGTAGACAATAAAAAAGAAATAAAAGAAAACTCTATTTATGAAGTAGAGATAAGAGCCAATATGATTATTGCCTTAAAGAAAATAAAAGAGAAGTTAAATAATAACTCTATAACAAGTATCGAATTAAACGATATTTTGTGGTCTTTAGGACAAGATAAAACCAAGAATTTTGCTCCTTATCATAGAACAAGGACAATGTCTTATTAAATAGATCAAAAAGTGGAGTTTATCGAAAAATAGCCCATTAAGGCTACAATTTACGAGTGAGTTCTAATAAATTGTCAATTTCCATAGTAGGTTCATATTCTTGTGGTAATAGGAGATGATTGGGGTTAAACCAACAAGTGTCAATTCCATTTTTCATTCCACCTAAAACATCGTTTGTTAAAGAATCACCAATGAGCAGAATCTCCGACTTATCACAATGACATTTTTGAAATACATATTGGAAAAATAAAGAATTGGGCTTGTTTTTTCCAACATTTTCTGCACAAATAATATCGAAATCAAATGGAGAATCCATTACAATATCTAATTTATGTTGAATGAACTTTTTGACACCATTTGTAGGGAATATAATTTTATATCTATCTTTTAAAATTTCTAAAGTTTCACGAGCACCAGGAATTGGTTCTAAAGCATCTCCTAAATGATTTGTATATAGTTCGTTTAAGAATTGTGCAGTATTATAGTCTAGAGAAAGCGTTTCATAAAACTTTTGAAAACGTAAAGAACGAAGATAAATGGCAAAGTTTTCTGTTCCTTGTGGGATTAAAATCTTGCCACTTTGAAAGTCGTCCCAAAAACAATTATCAAACGTAACAAAAGAATTGCCAAGTTCTTCTGTATAAGGAATATCTAAATAGGAAGAAACATTAGAAAAAGCAACTTTTCTGGATTTTGTATCATTGATTAATGTATCGTCTATATCAAAAGCAAGAACCTTATATTTATTCATTTAAAATTACCTTGGAATGTATTATAACATAACTTTTATAGTAATGCTCCAATTTTATTAAACAATTCTTAATCATTTGAATATTGTAAAAATCAAACTGTATGTTATAATGAAACTAGATGGAGGAAAAAATGAAAGAGTATTATATCGATTTAGGTTCTTCTACAATTAAGGTTTATGCTTATCAAGAAGAACTTTCGTTATTAGAAGAGCATTCTATTTATTTTAAAAATGATTTTTCAAAAGAACTAGGTATTAGTGAAACGAACAAAAAGGAATTATTTGCTTATTTTACAGATTTAAAACAAAAGTATGGATTTTCTTATGAAAATACGCATATTTTCGTAACTGGTATTTTTAGAGAACTAACTTATGAAAGAAAACAAGAACTAGTAAAAGAATTTAATAACAAATTAGATTTGCATTTCAATATTATTAGTCATGGAATTGAAAATTATTATTTAGGCAAAGCAACCGAAAATACTTATAATAACAAAAAAGTAATGATTATTAATATGGGTGGAAAAACAACTGAATTAATTACATTCCAAGACGGAAAGATTACCGATCGTAAAAATTTAGTAGTAGGAGTAGCAGATTTAATGAATAGATTTCCTGAAGTTAATGAAAGCCTAAGTAAAGCGTCCATAGAAGAAATGAACAATTTTGTAAAAGAAAAATTAAAGGGAATTACTTTTGAACAAGATTATGACTGTGCAATTTTTACAGGTGGAGAAGAACGATTTGAAAAACTAACAAACTTTAATTTAGAAGAAAATGATTTATTTCAGGATGGGATTCACAAGTACAAAGTTACTTATGAAAATTACATAGAAGGAACACAAAAAGTATTTTTTGATACAGAATATACACTGGAAAAATTATATGAACTTATGCCTGGAAATCCAAAATGGATGGATGGAGCAAGACCTGGAGCCATTATACCGCTTGCCATATTTGATTTAGCCAATATCAAAACAATTATTCCATCTGATGTAAATTTAATTCATGGAGTAATTAACGATTTAAAATAGAAATGATTAGGTTGTAATAGGAAGAAAGTGGAGGAGCAAATAGAAATAACCAATTCTAGTGTTCTAAAACATTCCAACATATTGTTTGATTGAACTTAAGCCAAAAACTTAAGTTCTTTTAATTTTAAAAATAAAAAAGATACATTAAGCAACGCCTAATGTACCTACTAGTATACTTTTATCATTTTTATTAATAATCGCTTCATACTCTGCTTTTACTTTTGCTACATCCTGTCCCAGTTCCTGATTAGTTAATTTGTAAAAAGGAATCACTCTATAATTTGTGTGTTTTGCTGTATGATAAGTATAATGCAAATCTCCTTTAACGTTATCAATCGTAATAGATGTTTTACCTTCTTCTACGACTTTATGAATGTCTAAAGAAGAAATAAGACCAATTCGTTTATTCAAGTCTCCTTGACCAGAAATAAAGTTTCCTAAAGAGTAAATAACAACAGTATCTCCAATATGCTCAATAGGTTGTATAACATGTGGATGAGATCCGATAATAACATCAACTCCTAAATCTGCTAGAAATTGGGCTTGTTCCCTTTGCTCTTTTGTAGGAGTATGGGTGTATTCGACACCCCAATGCATAGAAACTAAAACGACATCTACTTTATCTCGTATGGCTTCAATTTCTTTTTTGGCTATGTCTTTATCAAACACATTAACTAAATATTCTTTTCCTTTAGGAACTGGTATACCATTTGTTCCATACGTATAAGCAAGAAAAGCATATGTAATGCCATTTTTCTCCCCAATATGACTTCTGGCTTGATCTTCAAAAGAATCATAACTACCAGCAGTTAAAACGCCTGTTTTTTCTCTCCAATAAGAAACAGATCTTAAAATCGCTTTTTCTCCTCTATCCATACTATGGTTATTTGATAGACTTACTAAATTAAATCCTGCTTTGATATAAGCGTCTCCAATTTCTTGAGGGGAATTGAAAGTAGGATAACTGGATAATCCTAGTTCCGTTCCTCCTAAAATAGTTTCTTGATTGTAATAGGCTAAATCAAAATTTTTTATAATCGGAGCAATATCTACAAGTTGTGAATCAAAATTATAAGTGCCATCTTTTTGTAGCCCATCTTTATACGCACCAGTATGGTATAAAGCATCTCCTACCATGACTAAAGAAAGATTATATTCTTGTCTTTTCTCTTCTTCAGGCTGTTCTTCTAAAATAGGTTCTTTTTCTACTTCTACTTCTTTATTTGGCTTTGTAAAAATTTTACTTTCTATAAAATAAAGAGAAATACTACCAACAAGTAGAAGTGTCAAAAGAATAATCCATATACTTCTAATTCTTTTATGTTTCATTTTACAACTCCACTTCTATTTTTATATGTCAATTTTACCACAAAAAAATAAAGAAAGGTAAAAAATTAAATAAGATTAATTTTTAATAATATTTCAATAAAAAGCATATACAATATATTTTAAATAAAATACAAATCTATGCTAAACACGATTTTAAGTTTTTCCACTTTACAAGCAATTATGACAACTATTTATGAAAAATTTGTATAACTTTTCCAACCATAAAAACTATAGAATCACTTTTCTTCATTGCAATAGTTTTAAAGTAGGCTTTTCCCCCAACGGTGAAAGCAGAAATAAAAGAAGTAACTAAAATGGTAGCCACAATGGGATTTAAACCTGTATGAAGAGTTAAATATAAAGTTAATGTAGCCCCTAAACTTCCACTGACAATTCCACAAATATCTCCCACAATATCATTACAAACACTAGAAACTTTTGTACTGTTTTTAATTAAACGTAAGGAAGTGGCTGCTTCTTTTATCTTTTTAGAATTTCTAGCATGAAAAGGTGCCTCTTCTGCTGTTAGTACTGCAACTCCAATCATATCAAACAAGATTCCAATTCCGATTACGATAAACAAAATTGCAACTAACAATATAATGTTAAAATCAGAAACATAAGTAGATAACCCACTAAAAATAGCAGAAAGTGTAAAAGAGATAATAAATACCTGTAAAATCCATTTGTTTTTCATATTTTCTAAAACTTCTTTCTATTATATTAAAAAAAGTTCCGAAGAACTTTAATTTAATAACGTTTGTGGTATCTCACAAATTAATTTTACGGCTTAGGTCGAGTTGAATTTCTCTATTTTCTTTCCTTTAGTTACCTTAGGGCGATTTCTCCTTTACAGAAAATAATTAAATGTCACCATTTTAATGACTCGATTGCCACTTAGTCCGTACCTTAAACCTTGTGATGTTGACACTCTAGAGGTTTTCCCTAACACATATTAAATAATACTTATTCGCTTTTGCAATAGTGTTTTCAAGAATAATCCATCCCACATTATCACTCACGACATGTGCTTTTTATCATTGGATTTGCTTCGATAAAAGGAGGTTGGTTATATGCCATTATAACTTTCCTTAAATCTAAAATTATATACCCACCCTCATCTGGGCGAAGAAAGCAGAATATATAAAGTGCTCTTCACACAATTAGTAGATTTTTAGCCCTACCTTCATATTATGTATGTGACTAGAATAATGCACCACATAACCAAATTATAACATATTTACATGTTTTTGTCAAACTTGTACAAACAATGTTGACTTATTAAATGATATGCAAAATTTTATGTTTAATGTAATTTTTCCTATTTTGATAATTCCTCACAAATCAAATTGGTAATTTCTGTTGGGTTTTCTAAAGATAGCCCTTCAATCAAACGAGCCTGTGCATACAAAATTTTAGTATATTTTTCAATAGAATCAAAATCGTTTTTCTTATACAAATCTTCTAGTTTTTTACTAATTTCATGATTTTCATTAATTTCCATTACAACATTTGCTTTCACCTTTTGATCCGTTGGCATGGCATTCATAACCTTTTCCATCTCGACAGATATATCCCCTTTGCTTGTTAAACAAACTGGATGATTCTTCAAACGGTGTGTAAATTGGATACTAGAAACAGAATCACTTAAAAATTCTTGCATTTTAAGAAATAATTCTTTATTGTCTTCATTTGCTTTTTTCAATGCTTCTTTTTCTTCTTCACTATCCAAATCCATGGCTTCATTACTAACATTCATAAAGTTTTTACCATCATATTCTTGCATAACTTTAAAGACAAACTCATCCATATAATCCGTTAAATAAAGAACTTCAAAGCCTTTTTCTTTTACGGTTTCTACTTGTGGAAGCAAATCAATTTTATCGGTTGTTTCTCCGCAAGCATAATAAATAGTTTCTTGTTTTTCAGCCATATTTTCTACATACTCTTTTAAAGTAACTAACTTTTTCTCTTTAGAAGAAGTATACAAAAGTAAATCTTGTAAATCACCCTTTTTCATTCCATAAGAAGTATAAATACCATATTTTAATTGATTACCAAAGTTTTTAAAGAAAGTTTCAAATTGCTCTCGATCTTCTTTTAGCATTGTTTCTAATTCTTTTTTTATTTTAGATTCAATTCCTTTAGCAATCGCCGCAATTTGATGATTCTCTTGTAAAGTCTCACGAGAAATATTCAATGAAATATCTTCGCTATCTACTAAACCTTTTACAAAACTAAAATAATCAGGAAGCAAATCACTACACTTATCCATAATTAGGACACCTTTTGAATAAAGTTGTAAGCCCTTTTCATATTCTTTCGTGTAATAATCATATGGAGCATGACTTGGGATAAATAACAAACTTGTAAAACTACATTTTCCTTCTACAACACTTCTGAAAGTACGTAATGGCTTCTCATAATCATAAAACTTATCTGTATAAAAGTCTTGGTATTCTTCCTCTTTAACATCTTTTTTATCTTTTTTCCAAATCGGAATTCGACTATTTAAAATTTTATCCTCTATTGTAGTTGTTTCTTTATCCTCTTTATCTTTTTCTGTCTTTTCTTCTTGCGTGATAATAGGATAAGAAATATAATCAGAATATTTTTTTATAAGTCTTTCAATCGTATAGTTTTCTAAAAATTCGTCAAAATTTTCCTCTTCTATATTGTCCTTTAAATACAAAATGATTTCTGTTCCATTCTCTTTTTTGTCACATTCTTGAATAGAAAAGCCATCTGCTCCTGTTGATTCCCAAGAATAAGCCTTTTCACTATTAATGCTTTTGCTAGTAACTTTTACACGTTTAGAAATCATAAAAGCGGAATAAAATCCAACTCCAAATTGTCCAATAATCTGCATATCTTTTGCTTCTTCATTATTTTCTTTGAACAACTCTGAACCACTTCTGGCAATCGTACCTAAATTATTTTCTAATTCTTCTTCGGTCATTCCAATACCATTATCGCGAATGACAATACTTCTTTCTTTTTTATCTAGTTCAATTCGTATTTCCAAATCTTCTTTTTTAATATTTAATTTAGTGTCTGTTAAAGATTTATAATACAATTTATCTAGAGCATCACTTGCATTGGAAATTAATTCTCGTAAGAAAATCTCTCTATTTGTATAGATAGAATTAATCATCATATCTAATAATTTTTTTGATTCTGCTTTAAATTGTTTTTTCTTCATAATAACCTTCCTTCTAATAAAGAATATTACACCTAAAAATAGCACTTGTCAATATCGAGTGCTATTTGCAATTCGACAAATAGTATGTTCTTATAATCATGTAATTATAAGAGTTAATTGTTATCAGAATAGAATCCATTTTGATACACACATATTCCAACTTCCAAAGCATGAAAAAAGCCCATAATATTAAATATTATGAACTTGTTTATAAATAGAAAAACTTGCCTTTCTATTTCAAGTGTGCGAGTTTAAACCTAAATGGAGCGAATCGCATTTTAATTTTAGAAATAATCTTAATACATATTAAATAAGTTAGACCTTTAAAACTATTTAAAATTTTTTTGAAGTGTATTAAGTAGTAATTGTGCAGGTTTAGAAAAAATCATTTGTTTCTTCCATACAATATTTAGTTTTGATTTTACCTCAGGATTTAAAGGCTTAAAGCAAAGATTGGTGTAATCATTTCTATTTACTAGGTTATCAAATGCAATGGCATAGCCAATATCTTCATTTACTAAAATAGAAGCATTATAAGTTAAGTCAAAAGTAGCAACAACATTGATATTTTCAAAATCTTTTCCAAACCAATTTATAATATCATTGTGTTTATTATCACTTTTTAAGGATTGCCTAGAACATATCAAAGGAAGATTAAGTAAATCTGTTTTGGTAATATGTTCCTTTTTTGCAAGTGGAGAGTCGTTCTTCATAATCAATCCCCAAATATCACTTTCTGGAAGTGGAAGATAATCATATTTGGTGATATCAGCAGGATCTACTAAAATTCCAAAGTCAATTAAGCCTTTATCTAATAATTCTGAAACATCTTCTTCATTTCCACTATATAAATGATAATGTATGTCTGGATAATTTTCTTGAATTTCTTTTATAACTTTTGCAATATATTTCATATTGTAACTTTCAGCGGCTCCAATATAAATATCACCAATTATATTACTTCCCATATCAGAAAATTCTTCTTCAGTTTTAGTTACCATATCTATAATTTGTTCGGCTCTTTTTCTAAAAATCATACCTTCCTCAGTTAAAGTAACATTGTGACTACCACGAATGAAAAGTTTTTGACCTAGTTCATCTTCTAAATCTTTAATTTGTCTTGATAATGTTGGCTGAGTAACGTGAAGATAATTTGCTGCTACACTAATATTTTGTTCTCTTGCAATGGCTAAAAAATATTTTAAAACTCTAATTTCCATAACAACACCTTTTAATAAGATTATACAATAATATGATATGTGTTTCAAGCATATCATATTATTTGATATAAGTATTTGTTATTCTTTTGCTTTTGAAATATAATGATAATGAAAAGAAGAAATTGCAATTATTCTTTCAAGTGAAAGGAAGAAGAAAAAATGAAGAAAACTATAATAATTGGTATTTCAGTTATTCTAGTTCTAACTATAGGAGGGATTATGATGTTTGGAAATAACAAAGAAAAAAGTTTTCAAAAAGTACCTGATACAAGTGGCAAAAGTTTAGTGGTATTTTTCTCAATGCCAGAAACAATGAATCCGAATAATATGAATCGTGAGGAAGAATTAAGTACCATTGTTATTGATGATAAGGTATTAGGTAATACGGAATATGTTGCGCATATAATAGCAGAAGAAACTGATTCTGATATATTTCGTATAGAGCCATCTACTCCATATCCGATGAATCATTCAGAACTAGAAAGAATAGCACAAGAAGAACAAAGACAGGAAGCATATCCTGAAATTACAGGATAAAATCATCCGATAAGGGATTAGAGCAATTTAAGAAGTTGCTCTATTTCATTTTCAAAATCAATACTCAATTGAAAACGAATAGAATTCATGCTCATATTGTAATGAGATTTCACTATTTTTAATATTCCAAGACAAAATTTTTTCATTATATTTAAGTTTTTTTGACTATTCTCAATATAACATTTATTCTTATCTTCTAAAAATACCATGTCTAAATACCAATGTAACTTATTCTCTATGCTCCATTCATTTCTAATTATTTTAGATAATATTTCTATATGATTTGCCTTTATATTACTTATGAAATATTTTCTTTCTTTTTCTTCTCCATTTATCTCTTTTATAAGTACACCTATACTTTTTAAATCTGACCATTTTTCTTTTTGGTATATCCAATCTATATCATTTGTAAATATATATGTTCTTTTTTCTGCTTGATTATGAGATTTTTCTATTTCTTCATACACTTTGGCATTTCCAACTTTTATTAAATATAAATCTTGAAAATATAGTTCCAAATCTTCCTTTAGTATGCTTTGATTATCTTTTATGGGTGCAACATAATATCCCTCATTTTTTACTATGTAATCTATTGTATCTTTTTGGGTGTTTAAAGCATCAAATGTGATTGCTACATCTTTGATATTTAACCTTTTTAATAATTTTGGACTTGTTGGTATTTCATTTGTCTTTTCACTTATAAATTCTGTTGCTAAACATTTTTCATTAACAACAGAATAGGCACTCATCGCATTTGTTGGTTTTATATATCCTTCTATTGTGTTTCTTTTAGAATTATTTGCCGTTTTTCCATCTAAACTATTTATATCCATCAATTTTAATCCATTTTTTACATATATTGGTTTTTGAGTTACTTTTACAAAGTTTAAAAAAACATGATTACACATTTCCTCTAATTCTTTCGGATTCAATGCTGCTATTACTCTTTTAATTGTACAAATAGAAGGCAAACCATAAGAAAGTTCTAGATAATTCCTAAGCCATTCATAATGTTTTTTTGCAAATATTTCAATTTCTACAAAGGTGTTACTATTTGCAAATAATCCTAATATTACTATGATTACTATATCTTCTAAAGAGTGTTTTATATATTCTTCTTCTCGTTTATCCATTAAATAAGATGCTTCTTCATTTATCTCATTTGTTAGAATATGCAAATCATAATTTTCTATTTCTGTTTCTTCTATGTAATCTTCTATTTCTAAATTTTCTTTTAATTCTTTCAATGTTTTTGCAATTTTTGCCACTTTTTATCACCACTTTTATCATAATAAAAATTAGTACATTTTCATATACTAATTT
>CANOWY010000019.1 GCA_947571135.1 uncultured Mycoplasmatota bacterium | reverse complement strand
CATACATAAGTTCGTAATTCAAGTCTTTTGTTGAACTTTCCTATAAGATAAAAAACAATTATTTTATTCTTGATACTTTGTTATATTTCTTTCCAAAGTTTTTCCAAAAAAACGTTCATAGACAAATAAAATATCTTCACTAAAAAAATCACAAATACAAAGTTTTTCCAAATCTACTTCTTTATCACTACCATACTGAAATTGTTTTATCTTATCATGCAATTTCAAAATAAATGCATACATTTCTTTTTGTTTGGTTTCTTCTAAAAAATAAGCATTTTCATTTGTCATAAAAGGATTTGTATTCATAATCATGTACATTTGCGCAATTCTTAGTTCTAATTCTAAAAATGTTTTGGCATCACTCATAATAGAAGCAGAAAAAATTTGATAAACATCTTGAATATATAATTTTTTCTTTTTTCCATCTAACTCTTTTACAACCAATACTTCTACTCCATCTAAAAAACTTAAAAGAAGATATAAATAATATAAACGATTCATAAGTGAATTAGGAATAAAATTCTCTTTTTCTAACAATAAAATTGCTAATTCGTATTCATATTCTTGTAAGTCATATTGATGCATTTTATTTTCATACTCTGTTTCTTTGATAACCCTTTTTTTCACTTCTAACATACACTGTTCTTTTTGTTCTTTTATTTTATTTATTTTGGATTGTAAATTTTGTATTTTTTGCTCATTAAATAAAAGAATTGATTGATTTTGTGAATTTTTCTTCAAATTAAGTATTTTTTTCTTTAAATTGATTCTATCTCTTAAAGTTAGTTTCTCTAATGTAATTTCCTCCATTTTTTCACCTTCTTCTAAAAAGGAAATGGTTTCATTTTATTTATATGAAAAAACGAAAAAAAGACATAACGAAAAAAACTAAAAACACCAATGATTTTTAGTTTTTATTTCCTTTTGGCTGCCCCAGTAGGATTCGAACCTACGGAATGTCGGAGTCAGAATCCGATGCCTTACCACTTGGCTATGGGGCAATAAATAAAAGAGTTTTATTTTAATTCCTCTATTCTTGCTTTAACCATAAAAATAAGTTCCAAAGGAGCATTTACTCTACGCAAACATAAAAGACTATCTTGTAATTTTATCTTTAAAGAAACTTTATCTTTAATTTCTTCAGCAATACCAACATAATCATAACCAGAAATCGGATTTAAAGCAACAAAATTTTTTATATATTCTTCTAAATCTTTTAAAATATATTCTTTTAATTTATATTCATCCATTTCTTGAACTCCAAAATATCCTCCAACTAATAATTTAAATTCATCTTCTTTCGTCATTTTAAAAACTCCTCTTTTTAGTAGTATAACACAATTTTTCATTTATTTATTTCTTTCTTACTTTGACTTCGTCCTCTTCTTTTAAATGTCCTATTAAAAGCGAAGAATCCACATCATGTTTTAAAATATTTTTCTGTACTTTCCCCTCATCATAATTCGCATAGCAGTACTTACATAAATGATGACAGGTATTGTACTCTCCAATATCCACCATACTTACACAACCACAATTCCTTGCTTGCCATTTTGGATACTTCTTTCCTGTTAATTGATAAGCAAATTCTTTAGAAACACAAGGTTCATTTGAAATTCCATAAGGTATAAGCCTATCTTGTTCATAACAGCTTTGAACTCTTATCCCATGCATACTTGCTATTTTGCTAAAACTTTTACAAAGTATTTCTATATCTTGTTTTTTTATTTCTTTTAATTTTAAAACTGACATATTCTTCTCTACATTTTTGTACATATCTACAAAAGAAATGATAATATGTTTCACATTTTCCTCTATTAAACTACATAATTTTTGAAAAGCCTCTATATGATATTCTACTGTGTATTTGTTATTGATTAAAATGGGGTCATACCTTACATAAACATTATCTTTCCCCACAATTTTAGAAATTTTTAATATCGCTTCTACTATTTTCTTTTTATCAGGAACATTTAGTTCAATATCTTTTCTATAAGGCGTAAGAGTTATTTGAAAAATAAAAGGAATCTTTATTTCTTTTAAATAAGGAAGTATAGGGAGTGGATTTTTTGTACAAAACACAATTAAGTCTACATCTTCAAAATAAATACGACTTACTTTCTTAGGATAAAAAGGATTACGCACATCTACGTAGCCTTCTTTCATTCGATTTAGAAGCCACGGAGTATAAAAAGCAACAATATCAGTTCTTCCACTTACATTTAAAATCATAACTATTCCCTCTTTATAAAAGTATTATAGCAAAATTAGTTAACTCCTTTTTTACAAATTATCATTCTTTTTGCATCGAAATCACTTTCAAGATTACCAAATTCATTGTATCTCCTTTACTTAGAACGTTAGCATATTTTAAATCTTCTTCTGAAGAAATATTTAATTTTGCTTTTTCTTTTTTTTACCTAACTCACTTAAAAACAATTCCTATTCTTGATAATTTTAATGCGAACGATTCACTCTTTTTTTTTAATTTTCTATTTCAAGTTTTAAAATATTTGTTCAGTTAATCCTTCCAAATTATCTGACATTCTCATTTTCTTTTTGTTATTCTAGTTTAGTAATTTTCACATTTTATTTCGTCTAATTGCTTACTGATTTGATTTGTTTTAATGCAAGTTGGTATCCATAATATCGCATTTACTCCTAAAGACACAGAAAATGATATTAAAGCAGATCTTAATTCGCTTTTTTTCATTGTAAAACCCTCTTATAAAAAACCATATAAAAACCTCGTAAATACGAGGAAATTTCATAATTGGTGGAGAATAAGGGATTCGAACCCTTGACCCCCACGGTGCAAACGTGGTGCTCTAGCCAGCTGAGCTAATTCCCCAAAAGAACAAGATTATAATATCATAACCTAAATCATTTAGCAAGTAGTTTTTATTATTTTATGCTTATAATCTTAAAAATGTTAATCTTCTTTAATTGTAATAAGACCCTTTTCTACTTCTTCAAGTGCACGTCCTAATTCTTTTTTATTGTAGTATTCATTCTCTTTCATTTGGTAATGATTCTTTTCACTCATCTGTTTACTACGTATAGAAGCCACATGAACTAATTTATATTTTGAATCTACAATGTTTAGTAACTTATCTATTGATGGGTATAACATATTAATCACATCCTTACAATACTATAATACTAAACATTATGTAAACATTACAACATTTTCACCATTTTTTGACAAATCTTTTACAAGTTCGCGTAAAGAATTTAAAATCTCAACCATCGCCCAAGTATCTTGTTTACAATAAATAATAAGAGCCTGATACTTTAGCATAAACTCTTCTTTGCTCATTTTTTCGTAGTTGGCATACTCAACAATCGCTTCTGTTCCATTTTTAACAACTAAGTTATCATAACTTAAATCACTAAAAACAGGAAGCGTTTTTTTTATAGAAAAAGAACCTGATAAACGTTTATCATAAAAATTAAACGTTTTTGCCCTTTCTTCTTCAAAACCTAAATCTTCATACATTTTAGAATTAGTATTTACAAGCCATAGTAAATCAAAGCCTCTATCATAGAGTTTCATCAAATCCTTGCGATATTCTGGAAACATACTCGCAAGTTCTTTAATTCGCCCTTTTTCAAAAGAAACATTTTGAGCAAATAAAGTTCCTTCATCTGGATTCATATATTTTAACATCAATTTAATCATATCTTCTCGCTCATCTTCATGTGTTTTAGCAAGAAAAACAATATTATCTTTATCTTTATCACAAACTCCAGGTTCTCTTTCTATATGCAAACTGAATTCAAACGGAGACTGAATATACGGCCACTCTCCTCTAAATCTAGGAACAGGACAAGGCATGGTTTCAAAATCCAAGTGATAAATGGGATATTTCAGTTGTTTTAAACCTTCCGCAATTTTTTCCTTATCTATATATACTTTATCAAACGCTAGACTTTCTCTTTGAATATGATGATAATTTTTCGTAATCCATTCCTCTGGTATATCTAACATATTCACATACCCTTCATTAATTAAATCAACGCCTTTTATACGAGTTCCATCCTCACGTACAAAGCCAAAACCATTTTGAATATAACTCATACTTGAATTCTTTTTTGGTATCATACTACCGCAAAGTGGTGCAAAGTATTTACACTCTGCTCTCTTTTTATATCCACAAGAAATACTTAATGAACAAGGAGAAGCATCCAAATCTTGCAAATACATTTCTAATTTTTCACGATCACCATCAATAAACTTTTGATACTCTTCGGTTATTTTGGTCATATCAAAAAAAGTAATAAGTTCATTTCCATCACTGTCTGGATTATAAATCGGCTTTTTTCCTTCATAAGTTCCGTCAAAAACATAATCAGCATTTAATACACCTAAATAATAACGAAATTTTATCAACTTATCCTCAGTGTGAGTACTTAGAAATTCATGTTCAATGAAATATCTTTGAATAGATAAATCATAAACATATTGCCCTAAACGATAACGATCAAATAGTTTTTCTCTTTTCTTCTCGTACTCCTCTAACGGCATTTCCTCTTCTAAATTATATCCAGAAAGTTCTCCTTTTAAATAATTTACGTTATCTATACGTTCCCAAATTGAAAATTTATCACATTTTTTATGACCAGCTTTTAAATCCATGTATTTTTTACTAGTTGTGGCTTTTACTTCAACAATATTTACTTTTTCTTCATTTTCATTATAAATATCTACATAACAAATATAACGAATTCCATTTAAAGAAAAATCAAAACATTCCTGCTCTTTCGTTTTTTCAGCATAAATAGATTTACCACCGAAAATATTTTCACTAATTCTTCCTGCCTCTTTTTCTACTAATTTGTAATAATCCATCATGGCTTCTAATTGGCGATCTACTTTCTCTGTTAAATCTGTCTCTTCTCCTGTTTCTTCATTTATTTCATACATAGAAGAAACAATTTCACTTAAATTTTCTTTTAATTCTAATTCTTTATACGTTTTGTAACTAATATCTGCTTCTAACTTTTCACGATTTATTTCTTCTAATGCTGCATAGCGTTTACATCTTGTAAAATTTACAAAATCTGTTTTTGTAACTGCCATTTTAACCCTACTTTAGAATTTCTACTTTTACACTACCAGTTTCAGCATTATAACTTAATTTCAATTTTACATTGGCTAAAGTATTCTCATCATCAACTAGATAGCCTGCTTCCACCAAGTCTTTTCCTGTAACATAAATATCATCATTTTTTAAAGTCTCAATAATACTACTTGCATAAGAAGTAGCTGTTTTAACTAAAATCATTTCTTCTGTTTCTTCACTTACGACATCATTATCTACAAAAGCATAACTTGCTTTATTTATTGCTATTAATGAAAATATTCCAACAACTATTATTACTATCACTAATTCTGGAATTGTATAACCTTTATTTTGCACTACTACCACCTATTGTTTATTGTACCATAGTTTTTATATTTTCCCAAGAAAAAATCTCGGAAATTTTCCGAGATTATTTACAACAATTTGGTTCATATATTTCGCTTGATTCGTCTTCTTCTGAATAACTATAACATGGTTGATAAGTATGTCTATATATATGATGATTAATGGTTTTTGTATGACATGGAATAATATGTGGAACTTCATAATTAATGACTCTATGACAACATCTTACTTGCGGACATTCATATACAGGAGGACACATCATAGTTTGAGGGCAACATCCCATTGGAGGCATACAACAATTCATGCCCATACCCATGTCCATATTCATACTCATATCCATGTTCATATTTGTATTCATATCTGTTGCTTCTGGAAATACACTTTTATCTACACAACGATTAGATTTCATTCTACCATTTCCTTTCTAGTCTATTTTATGCCAAGAAAAAAATGGTGTTTATGACATTACACTATATATAAAAATTAATTTGTATAAATCTATCTTTTAACCTTATTGCTTCTCTTCAATTTTTAAATTCAAATTACAAACCTCTAATATCTTTAAAAACATTTCTAAACTAATTTTACGTATTCCACTTTCATAATGTGCGAGAGTACAATCTGCTATTCCTATCTTTTTGGCTAACTGTTCTTGGGTAAATCCAGATTGTTTTCGAATTTCTTTTAAATTAATACTATTCATTAAATTCCAATTCGATATGGATTTTCCTGTGTTCCAATACCACTTTTATAAAACACATTTGATTTTAAATAAAAGGTTGGGCGAACTATATAAGCATAAGCAGCATTCATTAAACCATTTACAATACCACTTGCATCTATCATTCCTGAACGTAAACCAGAACCTTCGCCATTCAAAAGCCATTCATAATATTTATTTTCTAAAGTATATAACCATGCTAACGCAATATAATTATTTTTATTGCTGTTTATACTTGAATTACGATAACTGCTACCAATAGAATATGCATAATCACTTGGATACATTAAGCCGATATAATTTACATAATTTATTACGCCTTCAGAAAATACTAGTTTATTACTTCTTTCATTAACATAGTAATGTTCAGGATTCAGATTAGGATAATTAGCAGAATAAAACTGAGGCGCTCCTAAATACCATAAAGTAGGAGAAATATATTTTTGAAAATCACCTAAATTATCCCAGTATACACCATTTAAAACAATGATATTCAAAGTGGATTCTTCCCATTTATTATTGTTTACAATAGCACTCCAATTATAACCAAATTTAGATTTAGTATATGTAGTACTTTTTAAATATCCACTTTCAGTTTCAACATAAGGTGTTGATTTAATTAGTTTCACTCTATTTTCGTATTCTCCCTCAACTTCACTCTGTGTAGGCATAACCCCTATGATTCTGTATAAATTATCTTCGGGACAAACACTCTCTTCACTTCCAAAACAAACGTAATTATTTGGATTTGCTCCTGTGTATCTATAATCTGTTAAAGCAATCGTTTGACTTGTTGCTTCATGCTCAAATTTCTCTATTGAACTATCTTCTTCCATTTGTTCTATTATATAATCATTGAAATAATCATATACAATTTGATTTAGACTAGCCTCTACTACTATCTTACTAGTAAAGTTCTTATTCATAGCATCATCTTCTATCGTGACATGCTCATCTATCCATAGTTTTAGACTGTAACTTTTACTTCCAAGACTTCCTAACTCTCCATGAACTAAATATCTTCCCTCTACTGCATTTTCTAGAGTTACTTCCGTTTCAGAAAGGGTATTTAATATTTGTTTCTCTTCTCCATCTATTTCAATTGCTATATATTCACTTGCTAGTCTATTTTCATTTTCTAGTATTTCTAAACTTACATCATATACCACACTTGTTGTACACATATTTTTAATTGTAAATTGGTATGGGGTTAATCTTCTTGCTTCGGCATCTGATAATGGATATGTTTTTTCTAAATGAATTGCATCACTTTCATCTATAAGTTCTATTTTCAAGCAATCACTATTTATGGTATTTACGCTTTCTTGAGTTGCGCTAAACGTCCACCAAGCATAACTTACTCCTACTATAATTCCAAGAGTTAGTAATATTCCTACTATTAATATAAGTATTTTTTTCCGGTTTCTTCCTGGGTTACTTTCTAATATACCCCCCCCAGGTTGACACCACGGGTTGGGAGGTTATTCTTTTTTATTTCTTCTTTTTTCATTTTCTTCCTCCATCTATTTTCTAAATGTAGTATATCACATAATTGTACATATTGTACATTTTTATTTCAAATAAAAAAGATGCGTTATCATCACATAGATAAGTATTTCGCATCTTTAGATAGTCCTGGCATTGTTAAAATACTCCCAAAATAAACGGTAATAAATCCTGCTCCACTAAATAATTTAATATCTTTTACTGTCATCGTAAAATCTTTAGGATATCCTAAAACTTTTGCGCTATCCGTAATAGATACTTGCGTTTTAGCAATACAAATAGGTAATTTTTTACATTGACTTTGCTCTATTAATTTTATTTTTTCTAAGGCATTATCTGTATAAAGAATTTCTTTAACTCCATAATTTATTTTACAAAATTTTTCAATTTTTTCTTGCAAATTTTCTTCTAAACCATAAGATTCAAAAAAAGAATTTTGTTTTTTACTAGATAACTCTATTATTTTTTCTGCAACGTCAGTAGACCCACTACTTCCGTCTAAATATCCCGTACTAATACTAAATAATAGATTTTGTTCTTCAACAAATCTTTTTATATAGGCAATATCACTTTCTAAATCATTCTCATGTTTATTTAAAACAACTAAAATAGAATCACTATATTTTTTCATGTTGTTTACATGATATTCCAAATTTTCGATTCCTTTTTCTAGAAGACCTTCCCCATTATATTTTAGACTCTGTATCGTTGTATTAATTACAATAACACTTGGAAGTAAATCTGGATTATTTCTTACCACAATATCAAAAAACTTTAAAGCACCCATATCACTTCCAAAACCTGCTTCTACAATAGTATAATCAAAGTTATTTAAACCATAATTGGTAGAAATAATACTATTCGTTCCATGGGCAATATTCGCAAATGGTCCACCATGTACAAGCGCAAGATTATTTTCTAATGTTTTTACCATATTAGGTTTTAAAGCATCTTTAAGTAATAAAAATAAAGCATTTACACATTGCAAATCACGAGCAAATACTTCCTTTTCTTCATAAGTGTATCCAACTAATATATTTCCTAACCTAGTTTTTAAATCATTCTCGTTTTTTGATAAACAAAGGATTGCCATCATTTCTGATGCTGTACTAATATTAAAGTGAACATCTACTCCATTAATTTTTAAATTTCTTAAACTACGATCATTTAAATCCATACAACGTTCATGTGTGATTTTGGCAGGATCTATATTTAATTCATTTCCTTGAAATATATGGTTATCAATAATAGCACTCAGTAAATTATTAGCAGTCGTAATAGCATGAATATCTCCTGTAAAATGTAGATTAATTTCACTTTCTGGAACTATTTTAGCACAACCTCCACCGCATGCTCCACCTTTCAATCCAAATACAGGACCTAGGGAAGGTTCACGTAATGCAACAATACTATTTTTCCCTAATCGATTTAAAGCATCATTTAAACTAATCGCAAGAGTTGTTTTTCCCTCTCCATACTTCGTAGGAGAAGTCGACGTTACTAAAATAAGTTTTCCTTTCTCTTCTCTTTCATGACTTGCCTCTACTTTCGCAATATCTTCTCCAAAAAAACGAAAATCACTTTCTATAAATTTTTTACTTTTTAAAATTTCTCTTAAAGTTATTGTTTTCATCTCCTCCATCTAATGTTATTTAAAATGGCATTTTCATATTCCCAGAACTCACCATTTTCATCATTTTTTTCATTTCTTCAAATTGTTTAAGCAAACGATTGACTTCCTCAACACTTCTACCACTACCCTTTGCAATTCGTTGCTTTCTTGTTGCTTTTAAAACATCAGGATGTCTTCTTTCATAAGGAGTCATAGAAAGTATAATCGCTTCGATATGAGCCATATCCTTAGGATTAATACTCACATTATTAATGCCCATTTTTCTAGCGCCTGGTAACATTTTTAAAATGTTTTCAAGTGGCCCTAATTTTTTAATTTGTTTTAAAGTAGTTAAAAAATCTTCTAAATCAAATGTCCCTTTTTTCATTTTTCGAGCCGTATCCATGGCTTCTTGTTCATCAATGACACTTTCCACTTTATCAGCAATAGATAAAATATCTCCCATATCTAAAATACGATTTGCCATTCTCTCTGGATAAAATTCTGATAAACCATCTAGTTTTTCGCTATCTCCAACGAACTTAATTGGAATATTGGTTAGGTGTCTAACCGATAAGGCAACACCACCTTTCGTGTTTCCGTCTAACTTAGTTAGAATAGTTCCTGTTAAAGACAATGCATCATTAAATCCATTAATTACATTAATCGCATCTTGCCCCATCATGGCATCAATTACTAAAATCGTTTCATGAGGATTTATTTCTGTTGTAATATCTTTTAACTCTTGCATTAACGCTTCATCTATTTGTAAACGTCCTGCTGTATCTACAATAACGTAATCTTTTTTATTTGCTTTAGCATATTCTAGGGCATCTCTTACGATTTTAACCGGATTTTCTTTTCCTTCTGTAAATACATCAATCCCTAAACTTTTTCCAATTGTTTCTAATTGTTCAATTGCCGCAGGTCTATAAATATCACAAGCAACAAGCATTGGATTTTTCGCGTGTTTTTTTCGTAAGTAATTGGCTAACTTCCCAGCCGTAGTTGTTTTCCCACTACCTTGTAATCCGACAAGCATTAAAATGGTTGGATTTTTACTTGTCTCTAAAGGAACATAATCTCCACCAAGTAAACTTACAAGTTCGTCTTTTACAAGTTTTATAAATAACTCATCAGGTTTTAAACTCTTGCCTACTTCCATTCCGAGTGCCTTTTCTTTAATATTGGCAATAAACTCTTTTACAACCACATAGTTAACATCGGCTTCCAAAAGAGCCATACGAATTTCTCTTAAAGCATCTGTTATATTTTCTTCGGTAATTTTACCCATACCACGGATATTTTTTATAGCATTAGATAATCTATCTCCCATGTATTCAAACATAATGTATCACCTTTTCTATTTATTCATCTTCTTCAAAATCATTTTTTTCATATGTTTTATATGTTCAGCATCCGCTCTTTTTAAAATTCGAATCGGAGCATTGCTTTCTTCTAATGGGCTTTCTTCTTCATCTCTAAAATCTGCTGCCATCATATTACTCATATGTCTATTTTTCAAATATTCCTTAACTAAACTTTCCATTTTCAAACAAACATTTTTATCATATTTTTTTATGATAGATTGGCTTTCTTCCTCACTCATTAAAATCAGTCTGCTTGTAGCATTTGGTCCACAGTCTTGTACACTTACTAAGCAAGAAAAAATAGCAGTTTGTAAAGCGTCCTGTATTTCTAAATAATTGCCTTCTATTTGTTTTTTTACTGGAATATCTTGAAATAATTCTTCATAACTTCCTAAAAAAGGATATAACTCATATGGTAAACTCACCCTATCAAAAAACAATTCTCTATATTTTCTTAAATACGCTAAAAAGAGTCTTATAAAATCATAATCACTAAAAGAAATACGAGCCGCTCTTAACCTACCTGTTTCTATTACTTTTAACAAAGTAGTTTTCTTTTTATCACTAGAGCCAATAAAACACATATTTTGAAAAGTCTCTTTTGATTTTTCCTGAACTTCTTCTTTTATTGTATTTGAATTTTTTATCATATTATCACCTTTTCTTTTTCCTATTTTATCAAATTGATAAATCAAACGCTGCTTTTTTCTAATTTTCATTCGCACGAATATTATTAATATCTTCAACAAAATTTTTTTCTATAATATTCTTAAAATCCTTTTGTAATTTCTTATTCTCTATCTTCTCCACAAGAATTTCTAACTCATTTATCTTCTTTAAAAACTCTAACTTTTCCTCATAAGTATCTAACTTATTATTAATCGTTGTAATGGTATTACCAATGGCGCTTTTACTGACACTTCGTAAATCTGCAATTTCTTGTAAAGACAAATCTTCTTCATAAAATAAACTAAAAATTTCCTTTTCACGCTCATTTAATAAGTTACCATAAATATCAAATAACTGATTATAATGAATATATTCTTCGGTTCGATTCATTCTTACATCATATCCTTAAATAAACCATAGATATAGTCTTCAATATCGAAAGTTTGTAAGTCAGTCATTCCTTCTCCTAGCCCTACAAACTTAACAGGTAAATCAACTTCTTCTTTGATAGCCAAAACAATTCCACCTTTGGCAGTTCCATCTAACTTAGTTAACACTATTCCTGTAATATTTGTAATTTCTTTAAAGGATTTGGCTTGCATAATGCCATTTTGTCCAGTAGAGGCATCAATGACAAGTAAAGTTTCGTGGGGAGCCTCTGGGATAATTCTTTCTATTACTTTGTTCATCTTTTCAAGTTCTTTCATTAAATTGACTTTGTTTTGAAGTCTTCCCGCTGTGTCAATCAAAATGACATCGGCGTTATTTTGTTTAGCCATTTCAAGTCCATCATAAATAACTCCAGCAGGATCGGTATTATCACGTCCATAAAACAAAGATTCTGTCTTATCTGCCCAAATTTTAAGTTGTTCCACTGCTCCTGCTCGAAACGTATCTCCAGCAATCATAGCAACCTTTTTTCCCATACTTTTATATTTGTATGCAAGTTTTGCAATTGTTGTCGTTTTTCCAACACCATTAACCCCTACCATCAAAATAACGGTTGGCCCATTCTCATTCATATTAATTTTAGTACTTAAAGATTCATTATTAACGTAAATAATAAAAAGTTCATCCACAATAACTTCCATTAAATAATTAGTATCCGTAATACTCTCTTTTTTGACACGACCTTTTAAACGTTCTAAAAACGTAAAAACAGTATTGACCCCGATATCAGCAGAAATAAGAAGTTCTTCTAATTCCTCGAAATAAGCATCACTTACCTTCGTATACTTAATCCCTAATAAACTTAATTTAGAAACAAATTCATCTCTTGTTTTTTTTAACCCTTTGTCATAAAGTTCTACTACATTTTTATCTTTTTCTTCGATTGGTTTTGTCACCATCTTTTTTAATTTATCAAATAAACCCATTGAAAACCCTCCTAATTTGTACAAGTATCTTCACTTGTATATGCTTTATATTCACTATTTATACCATCGTCATAACGATAAACAATAATGACATCTTCTTTTTTACAAAATCCGCGTGCATCTTCAAATAGACCTTCCGTTACTAATTCTTCTACCGTTACGCGAACAAAACAGTTTGTATTTAAATTTAAATTTGTAATGTTCTTATCTTCGTAGATTTCTTTGGAAAAATCGATACTACATTTTTCTAAACGTTTGTTTTCTAAAGCATACGATAAAGCCGTTTCTTCTAAGTTTCCTCGTACTTCGCGTGCCATATTCTTTTTTGCCTTATTCATAATAGCAATAACACTCCCTGTTGCTAAGGAAATAATAATCGCTAGTATTACAATAACTGCTAATAACTCTGTTAAGGTAAATCCACTATTTTTCTTTTTCATTTTTATTCACCCACTCTTGCTCATTATAACATAAAGAAGTAGACAAACCAACAAAAACGCGATATAATGTCCTCAGAAAAAAACTTTATTTTTTTATTTTGAAAGGAAAAAAATTATGAAACAAGATAGTACTGTCACGTCTATCACTGCCTTAGGTGGTTTAGGCGAAGTTGGCAAAAATATGTATGTGGTAACCCACAAAGAAGAAATTATAATTATAGATGCGGGAGTTATGTTCCCAACAGACGATTTACTCGGAGTAGATGCTGTAATCCAAGATTTTACTTATTTAAAGCAAAATGAAGACAAAATTATTGGACTTTTTATTACTCATGGACATGAAGATCATATCGGAGGAATTCCTTATCTTTTACAAAGTATACGAATTCCTAAAATTTATGCTGCTAAAATTGCAGCAGATTTAATCAATAAAAAATTGGTAGAACATAACCAAACTTATCAAGAAGTAGAAATTGTAAATAATGAAACTGTTTTAAAAACAAAATATTTTGAAATCGAATTTGTTAATACTACACATTCTATTCCAGATTCTTATGCCCTTGCTATTCACACACCAAATGGAACTATATTTGAAACAGGAGACTTTAAATTCGATTTAACCCCAATAGGACCTGTTTCAGATTTACACAAAATGGCAAGTATTAGTAAACGTGGTGTTAAAATTTTAATGAGTGATAGTACTAACGCTTTATCTCCTGGTTTTTCTACTTCAGAGAACGTAGTAGATGAAGCCTTAGAAAACATTATTAATAAACATCCCGCACGTATCATTATTGCAACATTCGCTTCTAACATTTATCGTATTAAACACATTGCAGAAACCTGTAAAAAACACAATCGAAAAATCGTAGTATTCGGTAGAAGTATGGAAACGATTGTAGAACTTGCTTTAAATAATGGTTTAATAGAAGATAGAAGTATTTTTATAGAATTTAATCAAACAAAATCATTAAAGAAAAATGAAATTTGTATATTATGTACAGGTTCTCAAGGAGAACCCCTAGCAGCACTTTCTCGTATTGCCAATGGAACTCACAAACAAATCACATTAGTTCCTGATGATTTAGTCGTATTTTCCTCAAATCCAATTCCTGGCAATGCAAGTAGCGTAAACAGAGTTATCAACAAACTTTATTTAAAAGGAGTGCAAGTATTTACAAATAGTGAATTTAGTGATATTCACGCTTCTGGTCACGGAAAACAAGAAGAACAAAAATTAATGTTACGCTTAATTCGCCCTGAGTATTTCATGCCATGTCACGGAGAATACAGAATGCTAAAAAAACATGCCGAACTAGGTATGGCTTGTGATATTCCAAAAGAAAATATCTTTATTTGTAAAAATGGAGATACTCTCATCATGGACAAAAATGGGGTGCATAAAGGAACTCCTGTTCAAGCTGGAGATGTTTATGTCGATGGTAGTCGTATCGGTGATATCGGTAGTGTCGTAATAAAAGATAGAAAATTAATGGGAAATGATGGAATTTTACTTACTATTTTAAATATTAATCCTTTTACTAAGAAACTATTAATTAAACCGAATGTAACCACTAGAGGATTTATTATGGTAAATGAAAATGGGGAACTTATTAACCAAATAGAAAGAAAAGTAACTTATATAGTAAACCACACTTTAGAAAATAATAATTATAGTTACACCGATTTAAGAAATCAAATTATATTAGAACTTCATCCTTACATTAATGAATTAACAGGAAGACATCCTATTATTCTACCAGTTATTATGGAAGTAAAAGAAAATAATAATTAAAAAAATTCAGTCTCAAACGATTGAATTTTTCTTTTCTTTATATTGAGAACAAATATTTATAAAGGAAGCAAATATATTATTCATATATACATCTTTCTTATAAAGACTCTCAGGATGAAACTGTACTCCAATATAAAATGTTTTGGAATAATCTTCTATGATTTCATCCACTCCATCAGGAGATACAGCCACTACTTTTTGTTTTTCCCGTATCCAAAGAATATCTTATGTGTCTAGAATTTACTTCTACTACTTCCTTACCAATTAACCCATAGGCTTTAGAATTTTTATCTATTTTAATACTATGAACATCTCTCTCTTCCTGATTGTGATCTTCATTTCCAAGTTTTCCAATGCTTCCTCCAACAGCACGAACCATATTATGTTTTCCTGCACAAATTCCTAAAATAGGAATATCATAGTCATAACAAAATTTGGCGATAAAGCATTCATATTCATCCACATATCCACCGCCTTGTAAAACTATTCCATCACATAAAGCAATTTGATCATAAAAATTATGTTTTTCTGTAGTTGTCAATTGCTCTTGCCAAATATGGCTTGCTCTACTTCATCCCTTATAAAAGTTTCTAAACGACTTTGATTTTGTCTATAATGCTTGGCAACAATACCTATGACAGGTTTATTCATAATTCTTAAACTTCCTTTACTATTTAATAGTATAACAAAATATGTACTTACATCACAAGACTATCTGGAACATCATTTGTTCCTTCTACAATTAAATCATACAAACGATTGTATTCTTCTAAAATATTTTCATCATAAAAATAAAGTTGATCATCTTCTATCCCCCAAACATCTTCATAGGTGATTAAAATTTTAATCAAATTTTCTAAATATCTCATTTTTTCTTTATTGCTCCCTATTTCTTCTTGAAAATAATTTATATACTGAAAATTATTTTCATGCAATACAGAATCCAAGTAAAGTGCTTCGTAATACTCTCCTAAATCTTCAAGCATAATCTTTTTTAAAACATTGTCTTGATTATGCAAAAAGATTAAATTTTCCAAAGCAGTATTTGCCCTTTTTTGTCTTTCGTCTAAACCTTTTAATAAAGAGATTAATTCTTCTTTATTTTCTTTTAACATCTCTACCGTAATTAAATTTAAAGTACCTAATGCTGAAAATTCTTCATATTCTTGTTCATACTCATAATAAGATGTATAATATTCTTTAATATAACGTTCTACAATTCCATACTTTTGATAAGAATAAATATGTTGATCAACTTCTTGTAAACTCCATATTTTTCTAATTTCCTTTTCTAAAATATCGTTGTTATATAAATCATAACAAATTAAAAATCCAAAAACAAAAAGAGAAAGAAATATAGAAAGTCCCCAATGTTTTAAAAAGGTCCTAAAACCACTTCCAAAAGTAGATTTAGATTCCACTAATTTAACATTAGGCTTATATTTTATTAGAACTTCTTTTACTATTTCTTCATTGCTACTTGTATAAGGAAAAAAATAAACGGTTCGATTTGTAAAGATATAAATTGTTTCTTCTGTAAAATAAACAAGTTTTACTTTTCTAAAAGACGTTGATACAGATTTTCCACGAATACTGGTATCCACAATCCCCTCTTCCGAAAACATTATCTCTCCTGAAGTATCTTTAACAAGAAAGAAAGAAATTATATAAATAAACAATTGAAAAGTAGAAATACAAAAACGCAATAGTAGCAAAAAAGCAAAAAAATACTCTAAAAATGCTAGATTGATAAATTCTGAAAATAAAGCAATACATAACCCATAAAAAAGACATCTTAAATAACCACTTAAAGATAAACTTAATAAAGAGCGTTCTCCTTTTATTTTTGGATTTAGCAAAAAGAAACTTTGAAAATAAATTCCTAAAGCAATAGTATAAAAATGAATTACCTCTCTTTTATTTTGATATTCATATCTTATTTTCATACTTTATTTCCTCCTTTAAACAAAAAAGAAGCCTTTATTTTGCTTCTTCTTGTGCTCTTGTCTCACGAATAACAGTTACTTTAATTGTACCTGGATATTGCATTTCTGATTCTATTTTTTCTTTAATGTCTCTAGCCATTTTAAAACTTGTAGTATCGTCAATTTCTTCTGGGCGTACCATTACGCGAATTTCACGTCCTGCCTGCATTGCATAGGCTTTCTCTACACCTTCAAAAGAATTACCAATTTCTTCTAATTGTTCTAAACGTTTCATATAGTTCTCTAAAGAATCATTTCTTGCTCCAGGTCTTGCTGCAGATAAAGTATCAGCAATTTGCACAAGCACAGAAATCACACTTGTTTGTGACTCATCACCATGGTGAGAAGCAATAGCATTTAACACTACTTCATCTTCATGATATTTTTTGGCAATGTCAAGTCCTATTTCTACATGAGAGCCTTCCATTTCAAAATCAATTGATTTTCCAATATCATGTAAAAGACCTGCTCGCTTGGCAAGAGTTACATTTTCTCCTAACTCTCCTGCCATTAATCCTGTAAGATTGGCAACTTCAATTGAATGTTGTAAAGCATTTTGTCCATAACTGGTTCTAAAATGTAATTTCCCAATTAAATGCACTAAATCAGCATCTACATTTGTAAGACCTAATCCATAAATGGCCTCTTGTCCCATTTCTGTAATTTTATTATGAATATCTTTCTCTACTTTATCATAGACTTCTTCAATACGTGATGGGTGTATTCTTCCATCTTTAATCAAAGTCTCAATTGTTATTTTGGCCATCTCACGTCGAAGTGGGTCAAAACTAGAAACTACAATCACCTCTGGTGTATCGTCAATAATTAAATCCACACCTGTTACAGATTCAATTGTTCTAATATTTCTACCTTCACGTCCTATTAAACGTCCTTTCATCTCATCATTTGGTAAACTTATTGTACTAACAGTTTGTTCACTTGCAACATCTTCTGAATAACGTTGCATACTAGAAACAATTAAATCACGTGCTTTTTCATTTGCAACTAATTTTGCTTCACTTTCCTTTTCTTTAATATAAGTTGTAATCTCCAAAGACATTTCTTCTTCCACACGTTTCATAATTAAATCACGTGCTTTTTCTTTCGAAAACTTTGAAATACTTTCTAATTGTTGCAATTCTTCTTTCAACATTTCATCCATTTTGGCTTCTTTTTCTTGTAATTCTTTTTGTTTGGCAACTAAATTATTATCACGCTCATCTAACATAGAATCTCGTTTTTGTAACATTTCTTCTCTTTTATCCAAGTTATTTTCACGTTGTATTAAACGAGATTCAGAATCCTTTATTTCTTCTTTTTTTAATTTAATTTCTTTTTCATTTTCTTGTTTTAAACGAAAAGATTCCTCTTTCAACTCCAATAAAGTATCTCTTTTATGTTTATCTGCATCTTTTTTTGCGTCTTCTAATAATTTTTGTGCTTTTTTAGAAGCATTTACACTTTTTAATGATTCTACAACAAAAATAGCAATTGCTCCTATAATAATTCCAATTAAGAAAGCTAAAATAATGGATGCTAAATTAAAATTCATACTATCCCTCCATTATTTTTTGTTTTTCTATATAGCAAATTCATATTAAATAAATAAGTCTATAATTCAATTATAAAGTTATAACGGAAATTTAGCAATAATTATTTTTTTCTAATATTTTAATCTATTTTTTAAAAAGGTCGTTTTGGTCTTGGATGTCCACAAGGATTTGGACAATGATAATTAGGATAAGCACAACGACAACGTTTTAAATAACGAGTTCTCAACAGTTTATATTCTTCCTCATATTCTGGTCTTTTAGATAAACCTTCTACAATAGCAGGAATTAATTGATTTACATACCAATTTTCTATTTCTTGTTGCGCTCGATCACATGCTCTTTCTTTTCCCATAAACTCTATTATATTTCTCAAACTAGAATTGACATTTACATCTAATAGTTGACTTTGTGGATAAATTTTACTAACTTTTGCCATATCTGCTAAATACTCATCCTCATAACCAGTGCCTTTAATAAATTCTGGAACAAAACACTCAAAAAACTCTGGAACTTTAATTGAAAAATCAGAAGTTCTATGTCTTTGCCCTTGGGCAACTCCTGAAAAAGATAACTGGCTATTATAATTTATAGAAGCCCCAAAATCATTTGGTTTATCAATTCCACTAAACGGATCGTTTTCTGTAAAAAGGCTCAATCCAATGTTTTTATTATTTTTATAAAGCCATTCTCGACTATCTTTTAATTTTTCTTTTACTGGAGGATAAATTTGTATAGCATCTTTCGTTAAAACAACAATTTTTAAATTAATTAATTGTTTTACTAAATCTTTAGCATATGGTGTTACTAACTTTTCAAGTTCTGTTTTCGGATTATTGCTCATTTCTTGCAAAAATGTTGCAATTTTTTGCCATTGATACCAAGGCGCTGTATAAGCAATAGAAGTAGGTGTTAAAACACTTACAAATCCTCTTGCATTTTCCTGGGCAATTTTACCCATATTCGCCTTTGCTTGCTTTTCATTGCCATTATTTGACTTCATAAAAAAATCTTTATAATGCAATTCAAAAATAGTAACAAATATGGTATACCACTTATTATAAAGTTCTACTTCCAAATCTGTTATATACTCACTTGGAAGTACTTTTGTATAACGTAAAGAACGTTCACATGTTGTATATTGATGTTCATTGTTTAAAATCATACACAACAACTTTGGAATACCTGTAATTTCCACAGACACCTCAAAATGTTCATTTGGAGTTCCATGATCACTTATAAAAGTATCCATACCCATTCGTATTAAATTTTCTTCAGAGGTTTCACGAATATTTACAGGTGTTGTTGTTCCTTTTTTATAACACCAAGCCGCTTTTATTCCACTATAGACAAATGCTTGCCTTTGATTTAAATACCCCCCCTATCAAGAATCTGTTTTCTTTGTCTAATGTCACTTTCATATAAAAAATCCTTTCTGTTCCTAATCGCCCCTTAGTTATCCCTTAATAAAATTATAAAATAACAAACAAAAAAAAGAAAGACTATTCTTGTGGAACTGTCTTCTTAATGTTTTCTTCTCCTTTAACAAAGCCATAATGAATACGTATCTGCTCTTCTAGTTCATCACGCAATGCCGTATTTTCTTTAAGAAATGCTTTTACATTTTCTTTTCCTTGTCCGATTTTTTCTCCTTTATAAGCATACCAAGCACCGCTCTTATCTAGAATATTTAATTCACTCGCAATGTCAATAATTTCTCCTTCGCGACTAACTCCTTCTCCATACATAATATCAACAGTAGCCGTTCTAAATGGTGGAGCCACTTTATTCTTTACTACTTTAATATTTGTACGATTTCCAATCACTTGGTCTCCATTTTTAATTTGTTCTGCACGACGTACATCAAGACGAATTGTAGAATAAAACTTAAGTGCTCTTCCTCCTGGAGTAGTTTCAGGGTTCCCAAATAATACTCCAACTTTTTCTCTTAATTGATTAATAAAAATCGCTGTCGTTTTTGTTTTATTAATTGTTCCAGATAATTTTCTTAAAGCTTGGCTCATTAATCTTGCTTGAAGCCCTACATGGCTATCTCCCATTTCCCCATCAATTTCTGCTTGTGGTACAAGTGCTGCTACGGAATCAATTACAATAATATTTACCGCTTCACTTCTTACTAATGCTTCACATATTTCAAGGGCTTGTTCTCCTGTATCTGGTTGAGAAAGCAATAATTCTCCAATATTTACTCCCAAATTTTTAGCATAAACGGGATCTAGGGCATGTTCTGCATCTATAAATGCCGCTCTACCACCACTCTTTTGTACTTCTGCTATAGCTTGTAGTGCAAATGTTGTTTTTCCTGATGATTCAGGACCATATATTTCGACTATTCTTCCTTTAGGATAACCACCTACACCTAAAGCAACATCTAAAGTTAAAGAGCCACTACTCGTTACATCAATCTCCATATGAGAGTCCTCTCCAAGCTTCATAATAGCACCTTTTCCAAATTGTTTTTCAATATCTGCTAATACTTGCTCCAATGCCTTATCTTTATCTTTTACATCTTTTGTTGTTTTCATTTTGTCCTCCTTGTTTTCTACTACAAATCCATTTTATTATAGAAAAATAAGTTTGTCAATTATTTTAGCAAACAATCGTTCGCGATTTTTATTCGATAAAACTTCTTTTTCATAATTAACAAGATAACAAAAGAAAAAAAGTCTTGCAAATCACAAATTTTGGAAATTGGTAAGAAATTAAAGTAAATCTACAAAAGAATTTGGCAAAAGAAAAGACCAATTGCCTAAATTAAAAGAAAATTTAGGCAAAATTGATACTTTTTTAATTTTTTTCTAATTTTAATGTATAACCACAAACACTTATTATTTTTAAAAACATTTCTAATGGTATTTTATTGGTATTGGTCTCATATCTAGAATATTGTTGTTGCGTTATTTGAAGTAGTTTTGCTAGTTGTTCTTGGGTCATATTACAAGAGGTTCGGATTTCTTTTAAATTTACATTATTCATTTATACTAATTCGATATGGTTCTTCTTGCGTTCCATTCCCACTTATACGAAATACATTTGATTTTAAGTAGAAAACTGGACGAATATGAGTATTATAATCACTATTTACCACAGTAAAACCTCGCAGAGCGCCATTTGAACGAATTTGCCATGCTCCTATATAATAATTCCCATACGCAGCACTTACTAACCATTCATCACCTATAAAAATCCAAGCATTTCGAACAATAACACTCACGTTGTTACCAATACTTTTTCCTGAATTTTCTAAACCACTAGAATAACCATAATCACTTGGATACATTAAACAAATATTGCTTACATAATTTATCGATCCACCATTAGTTCCACTATGACTTCCTCTTTCAGAAGCATATAAAAGTTTTGAAGAATAATATATATCATTATCTGTATAATGATTTTCTGGACCTCCTAAATACCACAAACTTGTAGCAATATATTTTTGATATTCTCCTAAAGAGTTCCAATAGACACTATTTAACACATTATTATTTAATGTAGAAGAAACCCAATTATCATTACGTTGGTTATTCCAATGATACGTATTACCTGTTAACAGATATCCACTTTTACTTTCGAAATAAAAACTGTTTTTAACCAGTTTCACACGATTCTCATATTTTCCGCCTACTTCACTCTGGGTCGGTATGACTCCTATGATTCGGTATAAGTTATCTTCTGGACATGGAACCTCTTCACTTCCAAAACATACATAATTGTTCGGATTTTTTCCAACATATCTATAATCTGTTAAGGCAACTGTTTGATTTGTTGCAACATGCTCAAATTCTTCTATAGATGGATTATCTTCTACTTGATTTATTATGTATTCATTAAAGGCAACTGCCACTTTTTGATTTTGTCTGCCATCTATTACCACTTTACTATAAAATGTTCCATTTTGTGAATCATTTCCTGCACTTTCATCTAACCATATTCTTACCTCATGTTCGACACTTCCATAGGGTTCTATACTTCCACTATGTATCGTATAGGCTTCTACTGCGGTATAATCGCTTTCTTTGTAGGTTATAGGGGCAGTTGGATTATTGCTTAGTATACTCTTAGCATTTTCATCTACTTTTGTTGCTATGTTCTTACTTGCTATTCGATATTCTGTTTCCATTACTTCTAAGTTTACGTTATAGTCTACTCCTACCCCACAAGTATTTGTGAGTTTAAATCGAAAGGGTTTTAAATTTTTTCCTACTTCATCTGTTATAGGGTGAGTATTTTTTAAGTTTATCGCATTGGTTAGTTCTTCCATTGTGACACTGATACAGTCTGTTTCTAGTACATTGATTCCTTCTTGTCTTGTACTATAGGCTATATAGGCATAACTGATTCCTATTAGGATTGTGAGTAGTATTCCTATACTACTCCCTATTAGTATTTTCTTTTCAGTACTTCCTA
>CANOWY010000018.1 GCA_947571135.1 uncultured Mycoplasmatota bacterium | reverse complement strand
TTCAGGAGTAACTGCACATATACAAAAAAACGTGCACTTAACTTTTTATTTAGTGGTTGCATATTTCTCTAGGCAAAAAACTTCTCTTTGTGTTATAATTTTTATAGTAAGAATAATAAAGGAGAAAGTAATGCAAATGACTAAAGAAAATAATAATGCTTTTTTGCTTCCTTTTTTAATCATCAAAGACATATTTTCTTTGGCTTTTAAAGGAGTTAAATTTCTTTTTTGGGATATTTTTAAATATGTATTTAATCATACTAGTGAAAAAGTAGATCATGCATACCAAAGCACGAAGCAAATGTTTGATAATGATAGAGTCTTAGAAGAAAAGAAAAAAAACGATGAAAAAAAAGCAAAAAGGCAGGAAAAATATAATAATTTATGGTTTGTAAAAAAACAAAATGCTAAATTAGAAGAAATGCGTAAAGAACTTCTTATTGATTTACAAAATGAAGGAAGTGTTAGAAGTGCTACACCTCGTGTTTTTCAATATAAAGCAAGAAGAAAAGATGGCCATTTGGAAACTGCGACGATTAATGGTTACTCTAAATTAGATGTTAATACTTTTTTAATTCAAGAGGGGTATACTGTATATTCTATAAAAACAAGTAAGGTCATTGATTTTTTATATGGAGATACGAGCGCTTTTGCTGTTAAAATGTCTACTAAAGATTTATTGTTTTGGCTAACTCAACTTTCTACTTATATAAAAAGCGGGATTCCTTTAACAGAATCAGTTAAAATTTTGAATAATCAAATGCAAAAAAAGAAGAAGTATCGCAAGTATTTTCAATCTATTGTATATGAACTTACGATGGGGGAACCTTTTTCTAAAGCATTAGAAAAACAAGGAACTTTGTTTCCTGCTCTTTTAATCAATATGATTCGCGCGGCAGAAGCAACAGGAGAGTTAGAGGCAACTTTAACTGATATGTCTAATTATTATGAAGAACTTGATAAAACAAGAAAACAGATGATTAGTGCCATAACATATCCAACGATTATTATGGTCTTTGCTATTGGAGTTGTTACTTTTATTTTACTTTATGTTATTCCAGAGTTTGTAAAAATTTATGAGCAAAGTGATGCTCAAATAACTGGTCTTACGTTATTTATTGTCAATTTTAGTAAGTTTTTAAAAGAGAATATTTTAATTATTGCTTTAATTTTTATTTTAATCATAGGTGCTATTTATTTATTTTATAAAAAAATTAAGGCATTTAGGAAAAATCTCCAACAATTCTTAATGCGTATGCCTTTAATTGGCAATATTATTATCTATAACGAATTGACTATATTTACAAAGACATTTGCTTCTTTGCTAGCAAATAATGTATTTATAACGGATAGTATGACTATTTTAGGCAGAATTACTAACAACGAAGTTTATAAAGAGATTATGAGTAATACAGTCGATAATATTGTAAAGGGAGATAAAATTTCGACTTCTTTTAAAGATCATTGGGCAATTCCAGATGTTGCTTATTATATGATAGTAACTGGAGAGTCTACTGGTCGTCTTGCCGATATGATGCAAAAGGTAAGCAATTATTATGCAGAGATGCATCGTAGTTTGGTTACAAATTTAAAAGCGTTTGTCGAACCTATTTTGATTGTGTTCTTGGCTTTAGTTGTTGGAGTTATTATTTTAGCCGTTATATTGCCAATGTTTGGTTTAATGGAATCTTTAAGTTAGGGGATTTTGTATGTTTTATGTAGGAATTTTATTTATACTAGGGTGTGTTTTTGGCTCTTTTTTCTATGTTGTGGGAACAAGAGTTCCCAATAACGAGTCTCTTATAAAACCTCCTAGCCATTGTACATATTGTGATCATTTGCTTTCTTGGTATGAGTTGATTCCCATTTTTTCCTATCTTTTCTTAAAAGGGAAGTGCCGTAAATGTCATCATACTTTATCTAAAGAATATATTCTTTATGAAGTAGTAACGGGAATTTTATTTATGGTGAGTTTTTTGAAATTTGGTTTTACTTATGAATTTTTTGTTTCTTTAATTTTATCTTCATTATTGGTGCTTATTTTTATTACAGATTTTAAATATATGATTATATTAGATTCACCACTTTTGGTTTCCGTTCTTTTATTGTTCGGATTGCGTTTTTGGTATTTTGGAATTTCTAATGCCCTTTTAAATATTTTTTATGGAATACTTTCTTTTTTGATTATGTTTTTTGTAGGATATTTAGGAAAGATTATGTTTAAAAGAGAAGCATTAGGTGGGGGCGATATTAAATTTTCTTTTGTTCTTGGAATGGCTTTGGGGTTACAATTTTCTTTGATGGCTCTTGTATTTTCAACTTTTTTGGCTCTTCCTTATGCCGTAGGTTCTATGCTTTTAAAAAAAGACAACGAAGTTCCTTTTGGGCCATTTCTAGCGAGTAGTGCTTTCATTATTTTTTTCTTTTTAGAAAAATTTCAATATATATTATATGTTTTTTAGTCAAAGAAAAAGGTCACAATTTTGTGATCTTTTATAATGTTTCGATTTCAGTATGTGGAATTGTATTTATTTGAACTAGTTGAGGATTTGTTGGCGGTTGTGGAGTAGGACTTTGTATTTTTCCCATTAAGGCATTTTTAATACCAATATCATCACTACCTAAGTCGTCATCTACATCAATCACTCGTAAGATTTCTTCAAAACTTGATAATCCTTCCATTACTTTTAATAATCCATCTTCTAAAAGAGTTGTTGTCTCATCTTTATCATATACAAGTTTTCTTAAAATATCTTTGTTGGTATTATTGGTGATTGCATCACGAATATTTTGATCAATAACTAAAACTTCTTGAATAGCAACTCGTCCTTTGTATCCTTGGTAACATTCATCACAGCCTACAGGGGCATAAATATCTGTAATGTCCATTCCTAATACTTCTTTAAATACATTTTTTTCATATGGGGTAGCAGGTCTTGACGTACGACATTTTGGACAAAGTTTTTTGACTAATCTTTGGCTTATAACTCCTGTTAGAGCAGAACCAAGCAGATATCGTTCTACTTCCATATCTAAAAGTCTTTCAATAGTATTTAAAGAATTGTTTGTATGGATAGTAGATAAAACCAAATGTCCAGTAATTGATGCACGTACTGCGATTCTAGCCGTTTCATCATCACGAATTTCCCCAATCATAATAACGTTAGGGTCTTGTCTTAAAATACTTCTTAAGGCTTGTGCAAAGGTAAGACCGATTTCACTCATCGTTTGTACTTGGTTAATGCCTGCTAGTTTCATTTCAACGGGATCTTCTACGGTAATGATGTTTCGTTCGGTGGTATTTAATATTTGAAGCATAGAATAAACTGTGGTTGATTTTCCTGTACCAGTTGCTCCAGTGATTAAAATAATACCATTAGGCTCATTAATTAATTTTTGTACCTTTACTAAGTTTTTTTGAGAAAATCCTAATGATTCTAAACCATTGGTACTCATGCTGTAATCTAGAATACGAATAACGACCTTTTCACCATAAACAGTAGGTAAAGTAGAAACACGCAAATCTAAACTATCTTTATCAATTAAGTTCTTAATTGCTCCATCTTGTGGAAGTCTTGATTCAGTGATGTTCATTCCAGATATAATTTTAATACGAGTGATTAAAGGATTTTTAACTGTTTCGGGAACTGTTGCATAATGAATTAGTTCTCCATCTACACGAATTCTTACATTCAATACAGTAGGTGTAGGATCAAAATGAATATCACTTGCATTTTTTTTAGCCGCATCTAAAATCATTTCATTTACAATATCGACAACTGGTAATTTTTCATAATCATATTCTTTAAACATATTTGCATCACGTCCTCTTTATTCTATTTCATTATATAATAGTTGCAAAAAAGTTACAAGTAAAATGTAGGTTCCTTGAGTACGAAAAGAAGGCGAATAAATGTTTTTTTTCTATTTACTTATAAATTTTAAGTTGTTAAAATACATAGTATCCAATTAAGGAGGAATGACATATGGCATGGGATTATAGAAATCCTGGGAAACCAGAAAAAGGCGATGGAAGGTATAACAATAAGTTTCCTAACACTTATCAAGTTTTAGATTGTGTAAGAGAACATTATTTTGATACTTTTAAAGGCGATTTATCTTTTAATGGGAACAATAATCAAATTTATTATGGTTGTGTTGAAACAAGAATTAAAGCCTATTTCCATACTTCTAAAAAATTTGCTAATATAAGTGGGAAAAAACCTGTTTTTACTCTTTTTTTAGAAAAGAGTTTGTTAAGTGATAAAGATAACTATGTTGAATTTCAAATGCAAAAAGATATTTTTGAAACTGAATATGACGAAATTATTTTGGGATTTTTAAAGAAATGTATAAAGGATATTACTACCCGTGATTTCAATTTAGTTCTTTCTCGTGATTTTATTAAATTTATGCATGTACTTTATGATAGAACAAGGCGTTTTCGTGAAATGTATTCGGATTCTAATCATTGTTATTATACTACGGAAGAATTTATTTATTTTATTCATCGTCTTTATGATAATCAATATTTTTGTATGAAGTGGATTTCACCTGAAATAATAACAAGATTAAATCAAAACGAATTGGATTTTTTTAAATGGTTAGATGATATGCTTTTAAAGCCTAGTCTAAAAGATGAGTTTTTGGAAGAACTAAAGATAGATATAGGCCCACAATTAAATTACGTTCGTATAAAAAAATAAAGCACTAACACTTTTATGTTAGTACCTCATATAAAAGAATATTTAAGGTTCATTAGATATTCTTTTTATCTTGCTGAAAGCATATAACCAACAAGAGTTGCAAAAACACTTCCTACCATTAATATAAGCATAATCCAAACAAGAATTTTTCTAGTTCTTTTTTTCATCTTTTCACCTCTAAACGTAATAAATTTATCATATTTTTAAGGATTAGTAAATAGACTTAAGAAAGGTGATACGTATGAGAACAATTTGGACAAGCCTAAAAAGACATAAATCATTGCTTTTGTTTATTTCAATTTTATTTTTTTTCGGAGTGGTTACAGGTTTTTTGTTTTACTTTAAACAAGAGAGTTCTGTAAAAGAAACGGTTAGTTTATCTCTAACAAATTTGTTTCAAAATAATGTATTTACTATTAAAAATATTTTTTATCATTTTATCGTCTTACTTATTATATGTTCAACTTTATTTTGCTTTATTGGTTTGCCTATTTTAGTCATGTATATCTTTTTCGAAGGGCTTACGATAGGCTTTATCATTCCTATTTTCTTTTCTTTGTTTAAAATCAACGCAATTCTTTATTTTCTACTTTATTTTTTCTTGGTAAAATTTTTATTTGTCTTTTTATTATTTATGTTGTTTGTGAAATCAATTTATTATTTGAAAAGTTATCTTATTTGTTTAAAAAAGAAGAGTTATGATTTTATAAAAAGTTTAAAGTATATTGTCGTTTTAATTTTTATAATACTAGTGAATGATTGTTTTGTATATTTTGTTTCGAATCGTATTTTAATCTTGTTATTAGGTGGAAAGTAGGGTAGGATAATAGAAAGAGAGGTATCGTATGAAAGATGATTGTTATATTGAGTTTGGTGGAGCCCAAATTCAAGTTGGAGATGTATTTTTTGTAAATTTAAAAGATTTGTTAGGAGTAAAAATAAAATCAAAGATTATAGAGAAAAATAAGGAATACAATTATTCGGAACACGCCAGTTTTCCTCATAGTATAAGTACATTTGAAAATTTTGAGAGTGATGAAGAATTTGGCACTTATGACGAAGAAATAAGAATGAATACGATTACATTAGTAAGATATATTGGGAACGGGAAATTTTTAGAATATTTTACTGGCCTGTTAATAGGATATCAAGATAATCAAAATTGGAGAATCATTCATAAAAATATAGGGGATACTGATATAAGTACTTATACAGATATAGTAACTTATAATCACTACCAAAATTGGGATAACTTCATAGATGCTTACAATCAATATCAGCAAATCTCTTTATTAATAAAGGATAATAAATTTATGTATGTGAATGATGCAAGATGTTTTCAATTTCAAAATCAATTGGATATAAAATGGGATAACAAAAAGCAAATAAGAACAAGTAAAATGGAGGATATAAAACATACTATTGAATTGATGAATAGTATATCTATAACGAATATGCAAGAAGCAATGAATAAAATAATTGCGCATGACGAGCCATTTGCTTATGCTGAAGAAATGATTAGAACTTTTAGAAAAAGAACATTAGATTAAAAATGATAATTGTTCTTTTTCTTGTCTTTCTTTTAAAAGAATTTATTGTTATAATAAGTATGAATTTAGGTGATGATTCGTATGACAAAAGTAATCGTAGGTATGTCAGGTGGTGTTGATTCTGCTGTTGCAGCATATTTGCTAAAAAAAGATGGGTATGAAGTGGAAGGATTATTCATGCGTAATTGGGATAGTCTAGTAAATAATGATGTAAGTGGAAATCCTAATTTAGGAAATGATATTTGTCCTCAGGAGCAAGATTATAACGACGCATTGGAAGCATGTCGTATTTTAGATATTCCTCTACATCGTGTTGATTTTGTGAAAGAATATTGGGATTATGTGTTTACTTATTTTTTGAATGAACTTAAAAAAGGGAGAACACCTAATCCAGATCTTTTGTGTAACAAATATATTAAATTTGATTTATTTAAAAAAGAAGCCAAGAAACTAGGAGCAGACTATATTGCAACAGGGCATTATGCAAGATGTAAGGATAATAGATTGTTAAGAGGGTTAGATAAAAATAAAGACCAGAGTTATTTTCTTGCTATGATTAGTAGGGAACAGTTAGAGCATGTATTATTTCCTGTTGGAGAGTTAGAAAAAAAAGAGGTTCGAAAAATAGCAGAAGAAGCAAAACTAAATGTAGCAGAGAAAAAGGATTCTACAGGGATTTGTTTTATTGGCGAAAGAAATTATCAATCATTTTTAAAAAATTATTTAAAGCCAAATCCAGGCCCTATCTTAAATGTAGAAACAAAAGAACAGATTGGAATACATACAGGTCTTATGAACTATACGATTGGGCAAAGAAGGAATGTGGGCATTAGTGGAGATGAAAATCGTCATTATGTCTGCGGAAAAGATGTAGAGAAAAATATTTTGTATGTGGCTTTTGGAGATAGTGAATATTTATATAGTGATATGTGTACTTTGGAAGATGTAAATTTTATTAGTAAGGAAAGACCAAAAGAATGTACAGCAAAGTTTCGATATAGGGGAGAGGATTATCCAGTTTCTTTAGAATATATAGATGACACTAATATTAAAGTTTCTTATCCTGAAAAGGTAAAAGCAGTGACTCCTGGTCAAGCCTGTGTCTTTTATTTAGGAGAAGAATGTTTAGGCTGTGGGATTATTAAAGAAATTTATAAAGATGGCGAAAAGTTATTTTATTTGTAGTTTACACTCTTTTACACTTGACAAATAAGTGTTAAATGATATAATTTAAATGTAAAATCAAGGAGGGTAAATTACATGAATCGATTAAATGAATTATTGCAAGAGTTAGGAATTTCTAAAGTAAGACTTGCTAAGTACTTAGGGGTAAGTCGCCAGATGGTTTATAATTATTTAGAATTAGATGACATTAATAAATGGCCCAAAGAAAAGAAAATCTTACTTTTTAAATTATTAGATATAGAAGATGGAGAAGAAGGGACAATTAAATCTATTAAGGTAACTACTGATTATTTAATGGCGGTAGAGTCTCGTTTAAATCAAGGAGTTAAGTCTTCAAGTGATATGGATAGTTATTTTGATATGAAAGGTTTGAATAAAGAGGAACAAACTTTACTTGCCGATTTAACTTATCTTTTAAAAGAAAAATTACTGGATGAAGATAAAAAAGAAGAAAATTATTATGCGATTGAATATTTGTACCATATGATGCAATCAATTGATAATGTGCCTGAAATTAAATACATTTTTGGCTATATGTCAAAAACAACTGGATTTACGAATCCTGAAGATTATAAGTTTAATGAAGATAAACAATTTATTTTTGAAGGTATTTTGTATTCGGCTTTGACTTTATATAATAATGGTGGTGCTAGTCGTAGTAGACTTGCAGATAGTCATAAACGTTTTGTACAAGAAATTGAACAAAAAAATGAAGAAAAATTAAGTCGTACACAACAATTGAATACAATTAAAATTCAAGCATTAAAAGAACTTGGATATACTGAAATCAATGAATCTAATGCTCAAGAAGTTATTGAAAAAATAGCCGAAATTGAATCAAGAAAGGTATAAGTTTTGTACCTTTTTTTCAATTCAAGAAATAGAGAAGGGGAGAACCCTCTACTACTCTTTTGTGCATAAATAGTAGGGGGAGTGTTTAAGATTTATATTACGAATAATAGATATTTCAATCAGGCTTTATTATGAATATTAATTTTTATAGAAGTAATTAATGAGTAAAAATGAATTATTGTTTTTGTTATATCTTTAAAATAAAAAAATAATTTATAGTAAATAAAAACTTTCTGTGTTCTTAAGTCTTTTTTACTCCCCTCTTCCTTTTTATACAATAGAGTAGTTGATAGTTTGTTTGCTTGTATTATTTAAAGTGATTTGAAAAGTGTTAGATGTACAGTTATTCATTTAAAATCATTTTAAGAATATATCATATAATGATATATATGAAAGAAGTATATATATTTAACTTAAAATCATTTTAATTTTAGTAAATAAAGTTTGATAAAAATTAAGTAGTATTTAAAGATAAAGCGAAATGTAATTTAAAATAAGTAATATATGTTATCAATGACTTCTATAGTTTAATCAAATATTTAATTTCATATAATATGTGTTATGTTAACTTTAATATTTCGATTTGAACGATATATACTTCGTTATAGAGTTATAATACCTACGAAAGATACTATCAAATGCATTATTACAAACATACTTAGTTAGTGCCATTTCTAACTCTATAGGATTTAATTCTTTATGGTCGTCGATAAACCCATAAATATTATCCAAAATCTCATCATCACTTAATAAATCATCAAAGGCTTTAAAATAAGTCGATTTAAACGCATTTGAAACAATGACCTGCTCTAAGTTGTATTGTAGTTTATCTTCATTATCTTTATGTATTAAATATCTACAGGATCCTCTTAAAGATTTAATGCGTTTTACTAGCCGTTTTGGTATCTCTAACCTCTTGGCTAATGAACTTTCACTTCTAGGGTTGTCCAGTGATAAAATTAAATGGACGTGTTCTTTCTTCTCTTCCTCTTCCGCTATATGTTTAATGTAGGCATACTTTTTAAAAGAGCCTTTTATATCTTCCAGTGTATCCTTAAAATAATCGTCTTCTGGATATAACAAAATCATAAAATTTCTATATCTCTTCTCTTCTATTTCTTCGCTAGAAGTTTGACTAAAACTTGGCATAAAAACCTCCTTTTTTACCAAAGCGAACAATTTGTTCGTGTTGTAACTCAAAAACCTAGGTGAAACCTAGCCAAAACAACCTATTTTCATTTTGCACAAAAAACACAAATAACCTATAGTCGCAGTAGAGGTTATTTGTTACCTCTTTTATATATCAATTTTAGTAATTTTATTTTTTAAATAATCAACAAAATAAACAGTACATTCATAAGGAATATCAACTGTTTTGATATCACGAATATAACGTATAATAACAGGATCACCATTTATTTCCCCGTTTATAGTTGGTATAACAATATAAAACATAATAATTTCCTTTCTTATACTTTTTGAAAAAAGTATCAAAAATTTTTTATCACTCGCCGTGTAGGCATACCAAACGAAAAAAAATTGCATTGTTTTTTCGTTTAGTTAGCACCATTTTGTTTTTGTTTTAGACGTGTCAAGGGTTGCCCTACGGCGTATCGCTATCGCTTGCCCCTTTGACACTACAACTTGATTTACCACTAGTATCTATTTGCTCAAAAGTATCATAACTATTTGCTACGAAGACATTACATTTTGAGATGGTTGTTTCAACTAGAGGGGCAATATACTCGTTATCTTCATTGCTCCATTTCATTTGCTCGGCATCATACATGTGTTTTATCAACAAACCCACAAAAATAGTTCGCATAGAACAGTCAATTTGATATCTACAATATCGTCTCAGTGTGATGTTGATTTCCAACCACTCTTGGGCAGTTGTTAAAAAGATTATTCTTCTTTTTCGCATTTGTGATAAAAAACTTAAAACCTCTGAATTAATCTTACTTGACTTTGTTAAAGCCGTGAAAATCTCGTCATAAAAGATAATGCAGTCATGTTCGTTCTGTAATTTAAGTAAATTATCAAAACCACTAAAATACGTATAATCAATTCCTTTTATACTAGATACATTTGCGTATATCTTTTTATCTTTATTATTTTGTAAGTACTCAACAACTGAATAAGTCTTACCACTTCCTTGCTTACCACAATAGCAGTAGACGCCAAAATGTCCCCTATAGATAGCATTCATACAAGGCAATGTAACTTGTTGATCTACAAATGGTGCTTTAAAACCTATCGGAGTACACGTACTACTTGTTATTGATTTAATAAGGTTTAATGGTGCCGTAATAATACTTGAAAGACCAAAATCGTCGCTTTCAAAGCCACTGAAGAATTCATCAGCACTAGTACTTGCGTCTGTTGTATCACTGCTCGTGATATTGTTGTTTAAATCGTCGATTTTTTGGTTTGTTTCTTGTTGAGTTTGATTTTGTTCATTTATAGCATCAGTTATCTCTGTTGTTTGCCTATTAATTGCACTCGATACATCATTAGAAGTAGCATCTTTACCTATTAAAGTAATATTATTACCAAAGTACATAGAAACACTATTAGTATTTTCAAAGATAGCCGTAAAATAAAGATAATCTAACGTAGAAGAATCTCCAACAGGACAAATGTAAGTTGCACTTATAGTAGAAGCGGAAAAAGGAATACAAGTGCCTAAAGTACTATCTAATTGAACCGGTGTAGTAGAAAAACCTAAAGAAATAAGAATAAATGAATACTTAGAAAAATCAATTTTTCTTGCTAAATCAATAGGAAACGTAGCCTTTGATATTGGAATAGCATCTTGTCCAAAATCCGAACCGGAAAAACTAGTTCGAATTGTACCACCACTATTTAAAATAGTTTCAAATCTCTTTTGTACTCCTTGACCATTAGTAACTAAAACATATTGAGGTTTATAAGATACATTATCTATACTTTCGGCAAATACATTTCTAGGCAGTAAAAAGAATAGGCCTATTAAAAATAAATAAAATATCTTTTTCATAGTCTACCTCTTTTGAAAATCTTAGAAAATATTTTAAGTGGGATATAAAAACAGAATATACACATAATTAAGAAAATGATTAAAATACTATCAAAGTCATTACGATAGTAAAAATTATCAGTAATAACAGAATCTTCAAGACATATCGGCAATGATGAATAAGTACTAAATGATTGTGTTCCGTCTTGATAAATGTAGTTCGATTTAATATAAAAATCACGATACTGAATATTAATAGACTGGTTATAACCTGGGTTATAGGGTTTAACTCTGTAAGCACGTATTGTATCGGAATTTTGAACCACATAGCACGCATAAGATAAATCGGGTACATAAATCATTCACCTCACCTCTTGTCAAAGAGCAACATACCAACAAAATCAAATAAGACATATAAAGCAATTAATGGAACAATTAAACCACATAACTGTTCTAAAAATGTTAAAGCAATTTCAAACATAACTCTTTCTCCTTTCTTTTTAAAAAAAAACAACTATGCAGTTGCTTTTCCTTTGCTTGCGCCTTTAACAACTTTGCGTAAAACTTTGTATCCGAACGCAAAACCAATCATAACTATGATAAATGGGAAAATTTCCCCAACAGTTCCGAATAGTCCGGCGCTAGTTACACCAGTTGTTAATTGTGATACAATTCCACTCATACCTGCGGCAGAGCCTTCTGCTATCAACATAGACTCTCACTCCTTTCTAACGTATTTAAAACATAATATTTATCTAAAAGGCTACTAGGCAAACAAAATAAAAAGTCAGTAACCTTATAGAACTATTTTTTATACCACCAAGGATACTTATTGATTGTTATTGTACGTGTTTTAGGTTGTTTGCCATATCTTATACGTTTGGCTAGCATTTCTAGTTTATCCGCCGTTTTTTCATTAAGACGTGGCTTAGGGGGTGATAGATTTATAACTTGTATCAATAGGTGGTTGAATTTGTTTATCTCCCCTACTGTATGGGGAGTAAATCTCTGCTTATATTCAGTTTTGAAACTATGATGGTTGAGATTATACCAAACTAATATTTTCATCTTTACAATTAATGGAAACTAGTTTAAGATACGTCTTCAATGGGTCACGTTCACTTGGGCGTTCTTCAAATTGAAATTCACAAGGTTGCATAATAAATTTTGGAGTAAGTTTATTCCAAAATGACTCGTCATAATCTAAGAAATATGACAACTCAGCATATCCTTTAAATTTTTCCTTTTCTTGTAATCGCTCTTTACCTAATGCTAGATAACCGATTCTTATTTTCTTCTTACCTGTTAACTCTCCAGTAGACTTATTTTTTTCATCGTATAGTAACACGTTTATAATTGTTACATTTAAATTTTTCATATTATTTTTGTCCTTTCTCTAATTCTTCACACAATTTACAAATTAAATCTAACCTTTCATAATCTTTTTGACTAGAATAGTATTGCATTAAAGTTGTAAATGCTTTTAAAATTTCACAATTTTTCATATCGTATTTTCCTTTCTTTCTACAATTGTATTCAATTGTGTACAATTACATATTAACATATACAAGTGTACATTTCAATACAAAAGTAAACAAAATATAATAAACGTAATAAAGGAGGGAAAAAATATGGAAACAACAACAATTACATTTAGAACAACAGAAGATACTAAAAAAACATTGGATATGATTGCATTAGAAGAAAATAGAACACTATCTAATTTAATAGAAACAATCATACTAAGGTATCTAGAAAAATACGAAAATAACGAAGTAGAAGATAAAAAACACGATGAATTAATATAAAAAAAAGAAGATTAATTAGTCTTCTTAACAATTTTTTTATAAATAAAACTTAAGATATCCATAAAAGTTGAAGTGAATAAGTCAATAGTAACTATAATAAAATAAATAAATAAACCAATTGAAACACAAACTTTTATAAACTGAACAACATTTAATTCAACTAAAGATAATTCTAATAAATTCACTTTATCACCTACTTTCTTAAAAATATAATTGTATGTGTTATGTTAACTTTAATATTTCGATTTGAACGATATATACTTCGTTATAGAGTTATAATACCTACGAAAGATACTATCAAATGCATTATTACAAACATACTTAGTTAATTCCATTTCTAATTCAACTGGACTTAAATCTTCTATGATCATTTATAAAACCATAAATATTATCTAAAAATGTGTATAGTATAAATAGGACATACAAAAAGAGACATGCTTGATTTCATTGGTCAGGTGTTCTCAGTCCATTTCAAAGTTGAGTAGGTGTTCTTTTTTATCAAGGGCTGAGGTTAAAACATCTAACGTATCAAATATATCTCTAGACAATTATAATTCATAATTTAACAAAATAACAATAAAATTAAACCAAAAATCTAACTTCTTCCATTTATTGGCAGATTATACTAAATCAAACTCATGATAAGTTAAATGCTTTATCTCCCTCTCCTACCCTTCTTTAATGTATAATTCCTCAACAAATGGGGAGATTTTTGGTTTATCTAAAGGTAATAATAAGTATACATCTTTTTTGGTTCTTGTTAGTGCTACATAAAAAATTCTTCTATCTTCTGCAAAAGGATAGTTTTCATTGTAGCCCTGTGGTTTAAATAAGTTATTTAACCATATATCTTCTTTGTTTGGACATGGAAAATCATCGTTTGTCACGTTTAGTAAAATAACTTGATCCGCTCCTAGGCCTTTGGCACTATGTATCGACATTGCGTCTATAATCATATTAGGATAATCTTTAAAAACAACTCTACTATCTACTCCTTCCGTAAAATAGTCAGTCTCAAACATTTTGGAAATATGTTTATTTTTTCTTGCTAATATAAGTACGTTGTCATTAGGATTATTATTATGGATTTTCTTTAAGATATTTCTAACAATATCATATTGATTTTTATCATAGTGATAGAATTTTAAAGGATTTGTTCTGGTAACATTTGATAATAGACTTTTTTTAATTTGTAATGGATTTCTCATAATGAACATCCCTGCTCTATCAATTAATTCTTGGCTATTTCGATAGGTATTATTAATGAATAATTGTTTAGCACCTGGAAACAAACGATTGTATTTTAGGAATAAATCAATTCTGGATCCTGCAAAAGAAAAAATTGTTTGCCAATCATCTCCAACAGATGTTACTTTTGCGTTAGATAAAAGAGATATATTTCTGGTGAACTGATAGCGATCAATAGAAATATCTTGATATTCGTCAATAATTAAATATTCGTAATCCAAAAGATTTTTTGAATTAGGAATTTCTGTGATATATTTATTTGCATAATATATCATATCGGCAAAATCAATTTTATTTTTAGGAATTAATTCTTGGTTGTAATAAGCGTATATTTTTATAAAAAGATTTGCTTCTTTTTTCATCTCTCTTTTTATATCTAAATCAAATGGTACTTCTTCTATGTATTTTTGAATTAGAAAAATATAATCATCTCTTTTTATATGACTTTTTATATCACTAATTAAATTTAAAATGAAATCTACAAATCGATAAAATTCTGCCATGGTATTGTTATCGAGTATTTGATTATATATCTCATAATTGCTTAATTTTCGAAAAGGAACATGATGTTCTTGCAATTTTAATTCTAAATCTTTTAAATAGTGAATAGATTTTCCTTCTTCCTCTTTTGTATAATCTAATTCAATATAATTATTGTGGTTTAATTTATGAAATTCTCTTTTTTTCTTACGAATATCGTTGTATTTCTTTTGATTTCTTTCGCTAATAGAACCATTTTCATAAAAGTTAGATAAGCCAAAATATTCAATATAAAGAGGGATTCCGTCTACTTCGATGGTGAAATCTGGAAGATATGTTCTATCTTCTGCTATTTTTTCAGGATAAGGTTCTTCATATTTATATTCGATACCGTGTGTAAATAAAAAATTAGCAATTTTCGCTTCGGCTTTTGAACGCATAATTTCATTTTTAATGCTTCTTGGTCTTTCTCCTTTTAAATAGGCTTCTGTTCGATAAGCAATAATATTTTCTAAATTGTCACTATTTTGTGCTTGTTTTCTTGCTTTATAATCTTCGAAATAACTTTCAAATGTTGGGAATTTTTTATAATTTTCTACAAATCCTTTTGAAAACATTTTATTGCTTTGATAATTATATTTATTAAAAGTTTCTACATATTGAGTGAGAAGATCTTTATTTGGCCAAAGTATATTTTTTATAAATTCCATTATGATTTCTTTTTGTTCATTTTCAGATACTGGTAGAAGAGGATTTTTGAATATTTTCTTAATAATACGCATGCCAAGGGAGTGAAAAGTCATAATATCAACTGGTAAGTTAAAATCATATTTAATCCGATCTTCTAGTTCTTCTATTGCTTTATTTGTGTAAGATACTACGGCGATTTTAGATGGATGTATCCCCTTTTTTTCAATTAAATATTTTACTTTAGCGGCCATAGTAGTCGTTTTTCCGCTTCCAGCGCCTGCAATGATTAATGAATAGTCCTCTTCTTCTAAAATTGCTTTCCTTTGTTCTTCATCTAGCAATATGTTAGCGTCTATATTTTTAAAAATGTTGTCAAAATAGTCTTGTTCTAGTATTAATTTTTTATTAATCAATAGATTGTTGTGTTCTTCTATTTTTTGGTATCCATTATTAGCGATATCTTGCAGTGCGGAATTGTTACTAGCCTCTTTAAATATATGTTCATATTTTTCTAAAAATTGATTATATTTTCTCCAAGTAATATACGCATTGCTATTTATCATTTCGTTAAATTCTAAAGTTATATTTTCTACTTTTGTTACCATAAAACTTTCATCTCTACTTTATAGAATAAGTATAGCACGAAATGGAAATTATTGTAAATTGTCTATAAACGCCTCAAATAGTCTTTTAGAATAGATATCTTCTTTTAAACTTTCTGGATGCCATTGTACACCAATAAAAAATTGTTTAGAAGAATCTTCTACTGCTTCTATTATTATGTCATTTGAAATAGCAACTATTGGTAAATCGGTTGTGGTGATATGGTCACTATGTCTACTATTGACCATGATTTTATTATCATGTAAAATACTTGCGAGTCTACTTCCTTCTTTTATCTTTACTTCATGTACATACCCTTCTCTTTTTTGATGACTATCATTTCCAACCAGCTCGATATCTCCATTGAAGGTTAGAGCCATAATCTGCATACCTAAACAAAGCCCTAATGTAGGAATATTATGTTCATATAAATAAGATACAATTTTAAAATCTATGTCATATTCTTGTGCTCCACCTGGTAAAATAATTCCATCACACTCTGCTATACATTTTTCTACTCTTTCTAATTCTTCGTATTCGTTTTGTTGAAATAGAACAGGAATACAAATTACCTGTACTGGATAATGCCTTAAATATTTTATTAAATCTTCTCTAATTCCTAGCAAAGCATTGTGACTTAAACTTGTATAGTCTCTTAAAATAATTCCTATTTTTTTCATAATTTCCCTCTCTTTTTAAAAACAAAAATGATTTATGATTAATAACACTATACCAGTAATCATACCAAAATAAAATAATTTCTGTTCTTTATATTTTCTTATTTCTGGGTAGATTTCTTCTATAGAGATAGTTATCATGATTCCTGCAACAAGTAAAAGAATAATACTAATAAATGTGTTTGTGATGAAATTTTTGAATAGTAAAAATGCAAGAATGGCTCCTAGGGGTTCGGCAAGTCCAGATAAAAATGCTTTTTTTATGGCTTCTTTTTTGTTATTTGTGGAGTAATAAATAGGAACGGCAATACTGATTCCTTCTGGGATATTATGAAGCATTATCGCAATTCCTAGTTTTATTCCTAAATCCATATCTTGGTAGGCACTTAAGAATGTTGCAATTCCTTCTGGAAAATTGTGGAGCATTAATGCAAGCATGCTTAAAATTCCTAATTTATATAAATTGGTCGTATTTTTCTTTTGTTTGTCGATTAATATAGTAAATACTTTAATAAGTAATATTCCTATAACAAAGGAGGCAATACTTATTATAATTCCTTTACTTATATTCTCGTTTAAAAGTTGAAATAACGATTCAGGAATAAGTTCTGTAATACTAATTCCAATCATAATGGCAATCGAAAAACTTAAACAAAACGTAATAAATTTTGTGATGTTTTGTTCTTTAATTTTTAAAAATATAACAAGTGCTCCTAAAGTAGTTGATAGTCCTGCGATTGTGGATATTAATAAAGGTAGTAGTATTTGCATATAGAATTCACCTAGAAAATTATATGCAATTCTATTTCTTTTTATATGAAAAATATGTATTATTATTTTCTAAAACATCTTTTAAACATCCTGAAGGATATTTATTTGTTCTCTTATAAATTATATTTATAAAATAAATTAAATCCTTTTTTCTATAATCTTCTAAGTTAATATGAAATCTTTTTCCTTGTTTATAAATCCAATATCGCTTTTTCTTGTATATTGAAAATAGCCTTTTAATTCAAAAATAAACACATATTCTTTAATGTCATCATATTTTAAAGTAAATGTATCTAAAACTTTATAAGAATTTGATTTATGTATAGTATAGGGATAATAAACTGATTTTACAAAATTTAATTTAGGAGTACTTTTGGTGATAAAATAATGAGCAGTAAACTCCTGAGGTGTCAATTTAATTTGGTGTTTAGAAAATATCTTAAGTATCCAAATCATTTGTACAATAAAGATGGAAATGAATAGTATAAAGAGGATTATATGAAATAGTTGATGAACTATAAAAATACCTATGATAAATAATAAAACCATAATAAAATAAAGAATTTCTTCTATGATTAATACACTAAGGCGAGAACGAATGATTATTTTTTCTTCTTTCATGCTACTAGTATAACATACATGTTGCTAATCGCCAATTATTTCCATATAAGTTATTTTACAATTCATGAATTAAGTAAAATAAAAAGTACATAATACTAATGGGAGGTAAAGAATTATGGAAAGAAATAGTAATAGTAATTCTCGTAATAGTAGAAATTCTAATTCTAGAAATAATAACAAACAAAATAATCAAAAACAAAATGAAAAAAATTCTAGAACAAATAGTAGAAATTCTAGTAAAAACGAACAAAGTCGTTAATTGTAGTTTAGCGATTTGTTAAACTTCTAATTCTGTACGTTTTTAGTGCAGGCGCCTAGTGGAAACACTAGGCTTTTTTGTTTTGCATTTATAGTAATAATAAAGTATAATACATTTTTGTGAGGTGTTAAGTAATATGAATATTAATTCTAAGTTTAATCGTGAAGAAGAAACCGTTACTGTTTCTAACAAAGAAGGCATTATGGATATAAGGGAATATCAAGATAATATTGACGATATTCTTGTACTAGAAGATGTTATTGAAGAATTAGAGAATATTTTAGAAGAGTTGGGCGAAAAGAAAGAAAAAATACGAGCAAATATACCACAATTGTCTGAAGCGGCTTTATCTGAAGCGGCTTTATATAGAAAGAATAAAAGTAGACGAGATATTATTTGGTGTACTACTATGATGTTAATGTGTACTGTTATGGGATATATTTGTTCAGCCGAATATTATGGATTCAATTTGTCTGCCATGTTTAATGAAATAATTCAAAATTCTAAAGTTTTATGTACTACTTTAGTAGGTAGTGGTATTGGTTTTATAGGTTGTCTTTGGTATGGGATTTCTATGCACTCTATAAGAAAAGGTTCTAACCCACAACAAAAATTAGAAAATGCGCAAAAAGAAGAAAAAATTTGGATTTAGAAATTTCTCTTTTAGAACAAAGATTGATTGAAAAAAGAAACCAATTAAATTATATGAAAGAAAATAAGTCAAAAAAGAATATGAAAAATATGTCTACTGAAGTTAAGATAGTATTTTATCAAGAAGAATTGGAATTGCAAAAAGCCTATTTAAAACAAATGTATCAAGATAATCGTGAAGCACAAGAAGAACATAATTCTAGTACTCAAGAAAATATGATTTTAGGTAGATTTAAAAAGAAAAAAGGAAATTAATCGTTGTTTCCTTCTTTTTTTGCTCTAGGGTGTTTTTCATAGTCACTTTTTATTTTTTCGTTCATTATATGCGTATAGATTTCTGTCGTTGATATATCACTATGTCCCAGTAATTCTTGGATAATACGTAAATCTGCGCCATGGCTAAGCAAATGAGTAGCATAGGAATGTCTAAGCGTATGAGGACTTATATCTTTTTCTATCCCCTGCTCTTTGGCAATAGCCTTTAAGTTTTTGAAAAAACCTTGACGTGTTATAGGATTCCCAAAATTATTAATAAAAACATATTCACTTGTTTTGTTTTTGAGTAATGCATTACGATGTTCTTCTATATAAATACGTAAATACTTTTCACAAATGCTACTAATAGGACTTAGACGTTCTTTTCTCCCCTTACCTAGTACACGAATTAAATCTTCTTCTAAATGAATGTTATTTAGTTTTAAACCGACTAACTCACTTACACGAATACCTGTTGCGTATAAAAGTTCTAGCATGGCTTTATTACGATAATCATAATGGGTATTTAAAGGGAACGATAATAGTTTTTCTATTTCTTCTTCTGTTAAGTAATGTGGAAGTGTTTTGCTTATTTTTGGCATTTTAATGGTTTCACATGGATTTCTATTTACTAAGTCTTCATAGACTAAAAACTGATAAAAATTACGTAAGACAGTTAGATAGTGTGCTCTACTCTTTTCAGCCATTTGATTATTAAACTTTAAGTAGGCCTCTATGTCGTTTCTTTTTACTTCTTTAATGCTTTTTCCATTTATAAATTCTTCAAAACGATTTAAGTTATCTTGGTAGGAAAGAATTGTATTTTTGGACAATTTTCTTTCAAATTGTAAATAATCTAGGTATTTAGTATAGTATTCTTGGTTTGTCATAACGCTCACTCTATTTCTGTTTTAAGTATAAAGAGTTTTGGCATAAGTGTCAAACTTGATTGTTTTATTGCTTAATTAAGGAGAATGATTCAATCTTAAATCCTTTAAATGTGGTTGTGATAATGAAGCAAGGTTACTTTTTTACCTTATTTTTTAATGCTATGATATAATTATTTTGGTGATTGCATGGAACTTTTATCAAATATTTTAAGGCCAGAAAAACTTAGTGATGTTATTGGACAAAAGCATTTAATTGGAGATGGCAAAATTTTATCTAATATGGTTCGAAATAAGAAAATTTTTTCTTTTATTTTGTATGGAAAACCAGGTATTGGAAAGACTTCAATTGCGAATGCGATTGTGAGTGAACTTAACGTTATGCATAGGTTTTTAAATGCTACTATTAATAATAAAAAAGATTTTGATATTGTAATAGAAGAAGCCAAAATGAATGGAGAAATGATTTTGATTGTCGATGAAATTCATCGTATGAATAAAGACAAGCAAGACATTCTTCTCCCCTATATTGAAAGTGGTTTGATTATTTTAATTGGTCTTACAACTTCTAATCCTTATCATAAGATTAATCCTGCCATTCGAAGTCGTGTACAAATTTTTGAGTTACATGAACTTACAACTGAAGATATTGTTCTTGGTTTAAAGCGCGGTTGTGAAAAGTTAGATAATATCAAAATTGATGAGAAAACACTTCTTTATATTGCCAATCTTTCTTCAGGGGATTTTAGAAGCGCTCTTAATTTGTTAGAGGTAAGTTATTCTTCTGCGAATGAAGATAAATTAGTAGACTTAGAACTTGTGAAAACGATTAATAGCAAACCTGTATTCTTTCATGATAAGAATGAAGATGGACATTATGATGTTTTAAGTGCGTTTCAAAAATCGATTCGTGGTAGTGATGTTGATGCCTCTCTACACTATTTGGCTCGTTTAATTGAAGCAGGAGACTTAGATAGTATTTATAGGAGAATGAGTGTAATTGCTTATGAAGATATTGGACTTGCAAATCCTTCTATTGGTCCTAAAGTGATGGCAGCAATTCATGCATCAGAATTAGTTGGGTTACCTGAGGCTAGAATTCCTCTTGGTGTAGTTGTTACTGAAATGGCTCTATCTCCTAAAAGCAACAGTGCTTATCTTGCAATAAACGCTGCGTTAAACGATATACACGCTGGAAATACAGGAAATGTGCCTAATCACATTAAAACAAGCAGTACAACTTATAAATATCCTCACGATTATAAAAATGATTGGGTGTATCAAGAATATTTGCCAGAAAATTTAAAAGGGAAAAAATATTATCATAATAAGAAAAATAAGGTTGAAGATAATATGAACAAATTGTATAATGAAATGAAAGGTGGGAATTAATTATGAAAATTGGAATTATTGGAACAGGTGTTTTTAGTGCATCGATTGCGTATACACTTGCTCAAAATACAGATAATAAAATTGTAATGTGGAGTGAAAATAAAAAATTAGTGACAGACTATAAGAAAACAAATAAATTAGAGCCGTTATTTCAAGAGAAAGTATTTCCTAATAATATTACCCTTACAGCATCTTACGATACAGTTTTAAAAGAAGTTGATGTAATTTTCTTGATGACCTCAATTGGTTTCGTTGAAAGTGTATGTAATGCAATCAAGGAGAAAATAGAAAAAAATATTCCAGTTTGTATTGGGACGAAAGGTATTGCATTATGTGGTGAAAAAAGAAAATTTGCGTATAAGATTGTAAAACAAATTTTAAAAAATCCTGTGGCAATTTTAAGTGGTCCTACTCTATCTGAAGATGTAATTTCACTAGATCCTATTGCTTTTAATATTGTTTGTAAGGGAAAAAAGAATAAAAATGTTTTTCTAAAGGCTTTTGATGAACCTAATGTGAAAATAGTATTTTCTAGTGACTATAATGGGATTTCTATTAGTGGAAGCGTTAAGAATGTTTATGCAATTGGTTCTGGAATTTTAGCAGGTCTTGGCTATAAAGAAAGTACTCTTGCTTATTACTTAACAGCAGTTTATAAGGAATTTGAAACTATTTTATATATGTATGATTCTTCCTTAACAACACTACATAGTCTAGCAGGTTTTGGTGATTTAGTGGCTACTTGTACTTCTAGTAAAAGTAGAAATTATAGTTTAGGGTATATGTTAGGTAAAAAGAAAAGCAAAAAGGATATTGAATCATTTAAAGAAAATAATACTATTGAGGGATTACATTCTTTAGAGCATTCTTTGTATTTATTTAATAAAAAGCATATAAAAACACCGATAATGACGGCGATTTTAAAAATTATGAATGGAGAAGAAAAACCTGATTCTTTAATAAACGTCATAAAAGAAATTAAATTAGACTCTATTTATTAAAAAACTTAATATATAATAGGTAATTTGTAGCCCAGCAGCAGCAGGAACTAAAATAATAGATCCTGGTGCTTTTTCTTTTATTTTTATAGGAACTTCACTACTCCATATCACAGGAATATTTAAGGATACATTATGCTTTCTTAAAATATTACGCATGGCTTTGGCTAAAGGATCATTATACGTTTTATTTAACTTTGTTATGGCGACTAGACTAGGATTTAGTCGATTTCCTGTTCCCATACACGAAATTACTTTAATTCCATTTTCTTTTGCTTCTTTGATTAGTAGATATTTTGTTGTAATTGTATCACAGGCATCTATCACAAAATCATAATGACTTTTAAAAATAGTTTCTATGTTTTCTTCTTTTAAAAATAGATTATAGGTAATGATTTGAGCGTTAGGATTAATACTTAGTGCTCTTTTTTTTGCTATTTCTACTTTAGATTTTCCAATATTCTCTCTTGTACTTATAATCTGGCGATTTAAATTACTTTCTTCTAAAATATCCCCATCTACAATGGTGATATTTTGAAATCCTAAACGAACTAAACTTTCTAGAGCAAAACCACCGACACCCCCTACTCCTACTAAAAGTATTTTTTGTTTTTTTATTGTTTCTAAAAGACTCGAATCTAGTATTTTTAATGTTCTATCAAACATAAGTTTCACCTTCATAAAATTTCACATATAAAAACCCGAAGGTAAGTCTGTTTGGATAAAAGCCCGCTCTCGCGAGGTGGGTATCACATGAAATGCTTTAGGATCCTAACATCACTTAATGGGTTAGTATTCTACACCACACTTCAATTAGATTCCCAAGAATATCCAATAGTCGGTTTTATGTAAAACAAACTATATCCTTCAGGTAACTTCATTGTAACATAGTATTTTTAGAATAGCAATTGTTATTTGGCGTTCTTCTCTTACTATTTTACTTTTGTATTTTAAAAAAAGAAGTGCACAATTGTTGTGCATTAAGTTTTATAATCATAT
>CANOWY010000017.1 GCA_947571135.1 uncultured Mycoplasmatota bacterium | reverse complement strand
AGGTCAGCCAGAACAACCTGATCAACCAGGTCAGCCAGAACAACCTGATCAACCAACTTTAGAAAATCATACATGTACATGGGGATCAGATATGGGTGGAATACAACAGTGTACATTCCCTGGATGTGGTAATACTAGACCTACTCCAATGTATGATTCGGTTTTAGATGATTTTGATTTTTCTGCTAATTCTATTTATAGTACTGAAACAGAGACTGTAGAGTTTGATTTAGAAGAAACAGAGGGTATGATTTTAAAATTGACTAAAGATGAAGAAGATGAATAAAGTTTAATTAAAATTCAATAACGAAAGTGGGTGAAAGCGATGAAAGAAAAAGAAAAATGGTATAAAAAACCTAGTGATTGGATATTTGTTATCGCTTGTGTGATATTAGTTCCTATGTTAATTGTGAATTTAAGTATTATGTTCCAGGCTAAAAAAGATGAAAATAAAGTACCAAGTGTTTTTGGGTATAAGCCATTTATGGTATTGTCTGGTTCTATGGAAACGAAAATTCGTAGAGGGGATTTGATTATAACAAAAATAATTGATCCTGAGACTTTAAAAATTGGAGATGTTATTGCATTTAGAGATGCTGCTGGAACGGTCACTACTCACCGAATTATTGATATGGTTGAAGAACGTGGCCAAACTTATTTCATAACAAAAGGAGATAATAATAGTTCACAAGATCAAAACCTTGTTGAACTTAGCGATGTTGAAGGTCTATATGTGGGGCGTATTCCGGGAATTGGTTCTATAATGAATAGTTTAGCGGAACCAACAACTATTGTAATTCTTGTTTTAGCCGTTACAGCAATATTCGTGATTACTTTCTCTATTTCTAATAAAAAGCAAAGTGAACAAGAAAGAAAAGAATATTTAGAATATAAAATGAGAAAAGAGCAAGAAGAAAAAGAAAAAAGAAATAAAAAAGACCAAGAAATGGAAGAGTTCTTGGAATATAAAAGACGTAAGGAACAAGAAGAAATTCTAGAAAATCAAGGTAAAAATGAAAAACAAGAATATTCTGAATATCAAAAACAGCAATATCAAAATAGAAAAGAATATTCAAATAGAAATGGCAACCGTCAGAATAATAATCCAAGGAATAATAATTATGTAAGACGAGATAACTTTGATTCTAATAGAAAAAATCAACAAAAATACCAAAAGAATAATAATTATTATAATAATAGAGATAAAGGTGAGTATAAAAATTATCAGAATCGTCAAGAAGAACATAGTAGAAAAGATGAAAGATATGATGACTCACAAAAAAAATATTAAGTCATCGAAAAAGGCTTAATAAAATTAATTTGCGTAAACTCTCGTTATAGAGGTTTACATAGATGGGAAGGTATACATAACTTCCTAGACATAGCCTCTAGTAGGTTATGTATAAAATATTAGTTTAAGATGGGAGGTGAAATAATGAAAAAGAAAATGACAGTATTAACAGGTTTATTAATGGCTGTTGCTATTACTGCTTATTCAGTAAGTGGAACATATGCTAAATATACTAGTACTTTTACTGGTACAAGTAAAGCAACTGTTGCTAAATGGGCATTTGATGTTAATGGACAAACTGATGCAACTAAAGAATTTACATTCAATCTATTCAATACTATTTTGGATTCAAATGGTACTGATGTAGAAACAGATGTTGCTCCAGGAACTGCTGATCAAAAAATTATCGCTCCTGGTACAAGAGGTAAATTCTCTGTTGCAGTTGCAAATAATTCAGAAGTTACTGCTGATGTAACTTTATCAGGTACTGTAACTACTAAAACTGCTGATGGTAATCCAATTACTTATACAACAACTGTAACAGGAACTGATGATAGCGAAAGTACAGTAACTAATACTGCTGAAGTTCCTCTTAAATTTAGTACTGATGGTACTACTTGGACAGATTTCGCAACTGTTTTAGGAACTATAAGCCAAAGATTAGCAATTGGTGCTAGCATTACTACTACTGAAGTTCAATGGAAGTGGGATTTCGATGAAAATGATGCAAGAGATACTGCTTTAGGACTTGCTGCTGCAAAAGGAACTTTGGAAGCAGTAGTTGAACTTAAAGTAACTGCTACTCAAGTTGACTAATTTGAGTAAATAAAGGAAGTTTAATTTAACTTCCGAATAAGCCTATGAATTTCATAGGTTTATTCGGGAATTAAATGTTTGAAGTTATAAAGGAGGTAAGGTATGAAAGATTATTTTGAAAAAAGTTTCCAAAAGAAGAAATTTGATGAAGAAAATGATGATGATAAAAAAAGACGAATTATTTTGTATATCATAATTTTGATTATTATCATTCTTTTATTACTTACAAGTTGTAGTTGTTCTTCCAAATTTTTTGGTACAATAGGAGACTTGTTTAAGAATGAAGAAACTTATAATATTAATGATGATACTAATGATACAGAAGTTGTAAAAAATCAAGAGTTACAATTTGATACGGATTTTGTAGAAATGTCTTTATCAGATTCTCGTATGAAATTGAGTTTTACTTATAAAAATATTAATCCTACTTCCTTTACTTGTTCTACAAGCAATGCAGAGATTGCAACTTGTTATGTAAGTAATGATTATGTAGTCATTATTCCAAAATCTCCTGGTGAGGTTACTGTGACTCTACAAACAACAACAAATGGTAAAATATATGAAGCAACTGCGCAGGTTGTTATAGAAGATGTTAATCGTAAAATAGAGTTGTCTAGTACTAGTGGAACTATTAATCTAGCAAGTACAAAATATAAAACTGTTACTTATAGTTTATCCGGACTTACAGGAAATATTACAGTAACTTCAAGTAATCCAGATATTGCAACGGCAGTAGCAAGTGATGGACTTCTTAAAATTACAGCAAATAGAACTGGAAAAGTTACCTTTGTGTTATCCCTTACTTATAATGATATGGTTTATACAGCAGAATATACTTTAACTGTTGAGAATAAACTAAGCGGATCAGGAAGTTCTGGAGGTAGTGGTTCTACTTCAAAACCTGGTGGAGATAATATGGGAGTTGGAGATGGTGAAAGTCCAACAAATCCAAGTAATCCAAGTAATCCAAGTAATCCGACAGAGCCAACAAATCCAAATCCAGGCAATCCTGAAAACCCGGTTTATGATGTTACTTTAAAGTCAAGTGGAATTTATTATTTAGAAGATCATGTAGACAATCCTTATTATTTAGAATATGAAGTTTTAAAAGATGGAATTCCAACTGATGATAAAGTTGACATTGTAGTCTCAAGCAATATTAGTTATGAATTAGTCGAAAGCAATGGTCAAAGGTTTATAAAGATTATTCCAAATGGAGATGTAAAAACTGGAGATACTGCTACTGTTAAAATAACAAGTCATGGAGTAACAACTCAAACTACTATTCAATTTAGAACACATAACTATGATATAAAAATTAATCCAACAGAGTATTACTTATCTTATACAGAAGGTAGCAGTTTGGATACGAATGGAAGTAAAACTTTTATTATTCAAGCAGGAAATTTGTTTACAGGAACACTTCAAGTTTCAGCAAGTGGAAATACAAATGATTTGAGTATTTGTTCTAATGATGCCATTACTTGTATTCGAATAAAAGTAAAAGAAGGTTATGAAGATAAGATATCAGTATCTTATGGTAGTGACTCTAGTGTTGCTACTTCTGGAATACCAATTAAAGTAACATTAAGTGAACAAGCGATAAATGATTTGATTAATGGAACTTTAAACTTAGACGAGGCGTTCTTAGAAATTACCGCTTCATCCTCTTATCAAAATGAATCTTTGAAAATTAATGGTAACGAGTTAGAAACAATAAAATTTAAAATAACAACAGGACATATTGTTACAATATATGCTTATAATGATGTCGTTCAGGGCTTTTTCACAAATGGTGCTACTGAAATCCAAATTCCTCTTTCAGGAGATGAAACTCTTAATTTAGCAGATTATATTGCTTACGGAATTACTAGCGAAGGCTCTTGTACTTATTATCCGTTAATGAATTATAATACAAGTTCAAATGGTATAGGTGGAGATATATATTCTTTAGATGCTATACTTACTGGGAATAGTTTAACTTCAAACTTAACCTTATATGCTATATATGATGGAAATGGTGTAGATATGTCAATAGATCCTTTAAAAAAGAGACTTTATTTAACGGATGTTGAAATTTTCCATAACGAGGCATATCTTAAAAAGTTTGGTAAAGATTATGTTGTCTATCCAGGAGCACAAGGTTCTTACATTATTACATTATTTAATAATAGTTCAAGTGAATTAGTTATTAATGGTTTATCTTTAATAGAGGACACTATTTGTGTTGAAAGAGATAAATGTTTGAATATGGGATATATCGTTCATTATTCAAATCATAATGATATAAATACTACCAATCGTACTTATTATTATGGTGGTAAAAATGATGCGTATACAATTTTGAATAAGGATGCTAATATATCAGGATATATACCTAATGGTACAGTTGGTCGTTCCTATAGTGCTAAAAAGATAGAATTTAATACGGCGGACAAACCAGTAATTAGAATTCCGAAAGGAGAGGGAATAGAAATTTCATTACTATGGAAGTGGATGGAAGTAGATGATGAGGCAGATACAGCAGTTGGAGTGTACGCAAGTGAACATGCAGATGGCATAAATAATTTGTATACTTTGACTGTAGGATTTGATTTTTCACAAGGTACAACTTGTGGAATAACAAAAACAGAATAAACGGGGTTAGGAAATGAAAATAGTAAAAAGGTTATTGATTGGTATTGTTACTGTACTTTTGACTTTAATGTTTGTTTTTAATATTTATAATTTTATAAGTATCAAAATATTACATAAAGATATAGCAGACTTTGGTGGATTTGCAATATTGGAAGTTGTTTCTGGTTCTATGGAACCTAATATCCATATTGGAGATTTGATTATTATTGATACTAAAGCAAATCTTTATCAAAAAGATGATATAGTAACATTTTACGATGAGAATGGTTCTTTTGTTACTCATAGGATTGTTTCAATAAATGAAAATGAAATGATAACAAAAGGCGACAATAATAACACCGAAGATGAAGCAACCGATGTTAGTAAAATTGTTGGTAGATATGTAACGAAAATTTCAAATGCAGGAAAATTACTTGCTTCGTTCAAAAATCCACTTGTTTTACTACTCATATTAGTAATTGGATTACTATTTTGCTTTTTGATTAGTACAGATAAAGATGGGAAACCGATTCTTACAGAAAAAGAAAAATTAATGCAAGAATTTAGGGAGTACAAAAAAATGAAAAAGAAGAATAAAAAGAAAAAAGAAAAAACAGAGGTGATACTAAATAAAAATGAGGTAGTACAAGAAAATAAACCAAAAACTTACAGTAAAAATTATCGCAATAACAGAAATAAAAAGTACTACCAAAACAACTATAGAAATAACTACACTAGGAGTAGGAATAATAATCAAAATTATAGTAATAAAAATATAAGCAATAAAAATTATTCTAATAATAGTTACAGTGATAACTATAATAGCCAGAATAATAATCAAAAAAGAAATGGAAATAATCGAACTAAAAATTATTCTAATAAGAATTATGGTAGTTATAACTATAGAAATCGTAATAAAAAATATAATAAGCAAAATTCTTCGTATAAGAAGAAAGAAGGAAATTAGGTGAAATGATATGAAAGGTTTATTGCATAGTAAGACATTTCGAGAAAATTTATATAAGTGGTTAATTTTGTATGTAGGAATTATGTTACTTCTTACTACTGTGATTACCTATTCAAGATATATTTCGAAGTTTCAGGGCGAAAATGATAGAGCAGATGCTGCGAGATTTAATATTGCTATAAAAGAATTGGAATGTAAAGATTCAAAAACAGGTTCTTGTTCTCAAGATTCTTACTGGTTTACAAATGCAGTAGAATATTATTTTTCTGTTGATACAACTGATGTAGAAATTTCTGCTACTGAAATGCTTACAATTAAGTTACATAGTAATTTTGATATTGTAGGAGTTTATGCTCTTGATTTAGAGCGTGATGGTGTGATGCAAGATGGGAAAATTGTTGATTTAGAATCTTTAAAAAAGACAGAAACAGAATTAAATACAGACCAAACAACACAAGAAGGTTCTATTGTGTTATCTCTTAAAGATGAGTTTAATGCTAAAACTGGTAAAGTTAAAGGATACCATATCATTGTAAAAGAAAAAAAAGATGTTGAAGTTGATAGTGATTTTTATAATTATAATGATATTTTAAAAATAAATTACTTAGCAGAACAAAAGAACTAATAAAAATCCTGTAAAGGAGGTGAGGTAAATGTGAAGTTTGGAAGGCTAAGGTATAATCGAAAAATCAACCTAGTATTTTTGTATATAATTTTGATTTTAAGTATTATAAACTTAGCTGTCTATCCCGATTCGCGGTCGAAGTATGTACACGCAGAGTCTTTAACATATGGTGCAACTTTGTATTATGAAAAAAAGTTAGAGTTATGGTTGCTTGGTTCTCAAGATTTAAAACCAACAGATAACAAATATTCATCAGATTATGAGAATGCCTATTTTCAATTTGAATTTGAAAAAAATCAAGACATCGCTGTAAATGGTACAGACGAGTATCAAATCATGGTACAGCCTAGTGCTTGTTCTATTGTGTATATAAATACAGCTGGAACAAAATCTATTACAGATGGAACTATTAAATATGGACCTTATGTTCGTTCAGATAAGAGTACAGTGATTGTAAAATGTAATGTAGATAAGATGAAAGAATCTGAAAATCAGATTCATGTATCTGTAGATATTAAAGAAAAAGTAAATGATGAAGTATTAGATTATATGAGCGGAAGTTATACCGCAGATTTAAAAGATTATTATAAAAAATATCCGATACCTTCTTTAGGTATAGAAGAATTAAATTGGAAACCTACATTCTTAATGTTACCAAATTATTTATCTAATGGTTTCTTTAGTGATGTAAAAACTAATTTAAGTAGTATTCCTGTAGTGCCGGATTTAACAAGTTATCTACCAAAAGATTTTGATTACAGTAGTATAAAAAATATAGATGACCTTTTAAAAACTTGGACAGGAAATATTGTAGATAAGAAATATGGAGATGTTCTAACAAAATATGTTATGAACAATTATACAGATTTAAATTCAATTAATAGTATGCCAGGATTAAGTATTAATCATAAAACAACAGATAAGGGCATTATACATGAATTTATAGTAAAAGATAATTTAGTTGGATATGCAAGAACGGCTTTAGAAGATACAAATAAAACGAATGTTATGTATTTTTCAACAACTAAAAAGGATATTTTAGATGAAGCGTTCAATTATTATTTAGAAAATTATGAATATTTTAATGGATCTGATACAAATAAATCATTAGTATTAAATTATGTAAATTCATTTGATCCAAATGAAAAAAGTGGAATAGGATATATTTTAAACAATGGAATCATAGAAAATGATGGAACAATTAAATTAAATGGAAAAACTGTTGGTGGAATGCTTTATAAAGACGGAAGACTTGATTTAAGTGGCGTATTGGATTACGCATATATTTATAATGAAAAGAAGATAAGAATTTCAAATGAAAATTCTAATGTAACCCAAGTATTTAAATATGGATTACAAACTGTTTATGGTAATATTATGTCTGAGGATATAATAAATACAATTAGTGTAAGTGGACATCCAATTATGGATGCAGTTTTAAATCGTACGACTGGTTCGTTTACGATTAAAGATAAGAATAATAATGAGATATTAGTTAAAGTTTCTTCCGATAGTAACTATACTTATGTTACAGCGTCTAGATTAGCAAATTTATTCTGGACGAATAATTCATTAACTCTTCCAGAACATTTTTTAACGGAAGACTTCTTTAAAAATTTAAAAGATAATTTGGAAAGCATTCCAGTCGATCCAAAATTAACAAGTTATTTACCAAATGATTTTAACTATTCAACCGTTACAAATATGGATGATATTTTTATAAAAATTTGGTTAGACACAATTTTAAAAGAAAAATATGGATCAGAATCCTATAATAGCAAAACATATTATAGTTATATAGAAAATTATATTAAAAAGAGATATTCAAATGTTAGTATGATAGAAAATATGCCAGGATTGAAAGTAGAGCATATTACAAATGATACTGGTGATGTTGTTCATACATTTGAAATAGAAGAGAATTTAGTAGGATACGCAATAACAGAAAGTCTTGGTTTAAATCAAAATTATATGTATTTCTATACAGAAGATGAAAATGCGATTAATAAAGCATTTAATGATTATGTTGATAATTATGCTCAATATTATTTAGGCGGATTAGATGAAGAAGAACAATCTTTATTAAAACGTTATGTTGACTATTATGGTGGCATGGCAAATGTTATCAATACGTTAAAAAATGGACAAACTATTTATGGACTTTCTTATAACGTTAGTGCTAAAGGTATAACTTTATTGCCACATATTTTTGGATATGCAAATGCAAGAGTAAATGGCATCATAAAAATGGACTTTACGTATGGTTCATCTATGTACCACAATTTCTTATATGGTTTATCAGCAATTTATTCAAATAAATTGCCACAGAATGTAATAAATGCGATAGCAGGAAGTTCTGAAATTAGACAAGCTGTTATAAGAAATGCTTCGGATGTTGCAGGAGATAAAGGCAACTATACTGAAAGAATAACTGTTGGAAATTATATTGTTGTAGTTTCATCAACAGATGGTAAACATACTACTGTTACTATTGAAAATGTGTCTGGTGTACCAGTAAACACAGTAGAAGAAAATAATGCAGTAGAAAAAACTTCAAGCGAAGAACTTCAATTTGAAACGCAAAAAGATGTATCTTTCGAAAGTAAAAATATTGAAAGTATTGATAGTGATTCAGAAAAAATTGAACACGATAATACTGATTCTGAGGGATCGTTGGTTGAAGATACAGATAAAAAAGATGTAGTTTTAGATGAAGTTTCAGATAGTGAAAAGAATGATAAAATTGTAGATGAAGATGCAATAGAATCTTCTAATGATATTTCCAATACTTCTAGTGGGAGCGTAGATAATCTCCCTGATACAGAAGTAGGAGTAGATAATATTCCAAGCGGAAATACTAGTAGCGGGATAGAGAGTATAAGTGATATAAATACACCTGTGGATTTATCTTAAAGGTGGTTTGAGTTCCGGTAAGCAAATCTTAGATTTATTTTAAATACCGGTCAATAAAAATTTTAAAGTAAATATTGTTAGTTTACTATAGTAAAAGAGAATCTCAAATTAACAAGTGAAAGATACTGAAACTCAAAATTTATACATTTCTAGAAAGTGAATTAAAAAAGTGGAAATTAACGCCACTTTTTTTATGGATATTTTTCTCTTCTTTTGGCGAATTCCTTGGAAAGTGAAAGTTTTTATGTAGAATACAGAACAATTTTTTATTTAAATAGTTTGACTTTTGATAGCAATCCATAAGCAGAAAATTTATCTAAGAAAGAGGTAATTTTAAAAATATGTTAGGAATTTAGCCATTTTAGATGTTAGGCATAATAAAAAATTTATACTTCCCTTTTTATTTAACCTATGTTAGAATACAAGTAACAGATTTAAGTGGGCAGAACTCCCACTTTTATTATTGTAAATGAAGAGGTGAATATGGAGAGTATATTAGAAAAAATAAGAGAAAATATCAAAGAAGAACTTCTAAAAGATGAAATTGTAATTGATAGCATTACATTTGAAACAGAAGGAAAGTATCATTTTTTACGAATAGTCTTAGATAAAACGGGTGGAATTGATTTAGATACTATTGTGAAGGCTACCAATATCATTAATCCGATTTTAGATAAGTTGGATTTAATAGAAGAAGAATATATTTTAGATGTTTTGAGTAAAGAAAGAGGGAATGAATAATGAATGCAACAGAGTTTTTAAAAGCACTTGACCATATAGTAGAAGAGAAAAATATTAGTCGTGATGTAGTAATAGAAGCCATGGAACTTGCTCTTGCTACAGCATATAAAAAGAATTTTGATTCCAAAACTAATGTACGTGTAGATATCAATAGAGAAACAGGAGAAATTAAAGTTATTTCGTATCTAGTTGTAGTTGAAGATTATGATGATGGAACAGAAGAAGTTGATGAAGATGGGAATGTAACTAGAATTCCGCCTGAAATTAATGAAGATGCCCAAATATTACTTGAAGATGCTAGAGAAATTGTTCCAGATATCAATGTAGGAGAAACTATTGAACGTGAGGTAACACCAAAAGATTTTGGAAGAGTTGCAACATCTACTGCTAAACAAGTTATTAATCAGAAAATTCGTGAAGCCGAAAGAAATAGTATCATAGCAGAATTTGAAGGCAAGGAAGGCGAAATGATGGTTGGTCTTTTGGCTATGGAAGATGCTAGAAATTATTATGTTGATTTAGGCAGAACACGTGGTATTTTGCCAAAAGGTGAAATGATACCAGAGGAAGTAGTAACTATGGGTTCGAGTATAAAAGTTTATATTACTAAAGTAGAAGCAACCACAAAAGGCCCACTTATTTTACTAAGTCGCAAACATTATGGCTTTGTAAGGCGTTTATTTGAAACAGAAATTCCAGAACTTGTTGATGGAACTATTCAATTATACGCTTGTGTAAGAGAAGCAGGAATCCGTAGTAAAGTTGCTGTTTATTCTTCCAATGAAAAGGTAGATCCAATCGGGGCTTGCATTGGAGAAAGAGGAAGTCGTATTGCTAGTATTTTAAAAGAATTAAACGGAGAACGTGTCGATTTAGTTCTTTATAGTGAAGATACAGCAGAGTTTATTAAAAATGCTTTATCTCCTGCTAAAGATGTGATTGTAAATATTACAAATCCGGAAAAGAGAGAAGCACTTGCGATTGTGAATGATGATAATTTAAGTTTAGCCATTGGTAAAAAAGGGAGCAATATTAAACTTGCTAGTCGTTTAACAAAGTATAAAATTGAAGTGAAAACTTTATCACAAATTAATGAAGAAGGGAATAAAGCAGAGTAATAATAATGCAACTTTGTTAAAATAAATTTGTAAGAGTAGTTTTAAAATAGAAATAGATTTTACTACTAGTTTAGAAAAATAAATGTTTTAAGGAGGCACCTATGAAGATAAAAATATTTTCTCATAAAAGTGATCCAGATGGTTTGGGAAGCCCTATAATTGCGATTTTAGCATATGGGGGGGGAGTATACCCATATAACCCTATGTAGTGGAATTGAAGAACTGGATGAACAATTAGATAAGTTTATAGCAAAAAAAGAATATGAGCAATACCAACAAATTTTTATAACCGATTTATGTCCGAGTCCTTTTTATTTAGATGTAATCGATAAAAATGATGATTTAAAAAGTAAAGTTCTCCTATTTGATCATCATAAGTCGGCTATGGATAAAATTAAAAAGGAATATTCTTTTTTGACCGAGGTAGGAGAGAAAAATGGTAAGATGTGCTGTGGTACAAGTTTGTTTTATGAATATCTTTTGCAAAATAATAAATTGTCTGAAAATGAAAGCATAAGAAGATTTGTAGAATTAACAAGACTTCATGATACTTATGAATGGAAGAGCAAAAATATTTTAGAGGCTTATTATTTACAGATTTTGTTTCAGTTTTTAGGACCATGGGGCTATCTTTATCACTTTGTAGAAAAATTGAGTTATGAAAATGAATTTCAATATACTGAAAAAGAAATAGAGTGGATAAAGGAACAGACAGAAAAAAATCAAACAAAAATAGAGGAACTTGCTAAAAATATTGTTGTTTTAGAAAGAGAAAATATTAAATATGGTGTGATTTTAGCCAATTATGAATATCGAAATTTATTGGCAGATTGTATTCAAGAAAACAGAAAAGAAATTGATGCTTTGTTATTGTTAGCAGGAGATGAGAATCGATTTTCTTTTCGTTCTATAAATCCAGATATTGATGTAAATCAAGTTGCAGAAATTTGTGGTGGCGGTGGTCATACAAAAGCCGCAGGTGGGAAATTAAATGAGGAGACTTTACAAAAAATCCTAAAGTTTATAAAATAAAGAAAGAAGTGATTTTTTTGAAGCAAAAAAAAATACCTTTAAGGATGTGTGTTGTAACAAGAGAGAGATTTGAAAAAAGAGAACTAATGCGAATTGTTAGAACACCAGAAGGAGATGTCTTAATAGATATATCAGGAAGAGTCAACGGAAAAGGGGCTTATTTAAAAAAAGATGTAGAAGTCATAAATAAAGCAAAAAAAAATAAAATATTAGATAAGGCTTTAGAAGTAAATATTCCAGATAGTTTATATGAAGATATGTTTAAGTTAATAGAAAAGGAGGCGTATCAAAAATGATGAATGTAGAAGAATATGCGAGCAGTGTTGATTTATCTGTTGCAGAGGTGTTAAAAAAAGCCCAAGAGTTGGGGATTGAAGTGAAGAAAGCCAGTGACGATTTAACTGAAGATGACGTTATTATTTTAGATAATGCAATCAGTTTAATAAGTACTGATACAGAAGCAACGCTTGAGGATAACGATGACATTGATGAAGTAGTAGAAGAAATTATGGGAAGTAGTCATATTGCTGCTATCAATGATACGGAGAAAAAACAAAAGTTAAAGAAAAAGAGTCAAATTGTAAGTAGTAAAGAAGAATACATGAATAAGCGTAAAGAAATGTATAAACATAAAGAAAAGTTAATGACAAATAGTACAGATGAAAGTATAGTACTTTACAAACAAGGAATGACAGTGAAAGATTTGGCAGATGCAATTGATGTGAATGCTAATGATATTATTAAGAAATTAATGGGTCTTGGTTTAATGGTTAGTGTCAACCAAGAAGTTGATTTTGATAATGCTTCTTTAATTGCTATGGATTATGGAAAAACGCTTAAAAATGAAGAAAGCCAAGATGTATCGAATTTCGAAGAATATGAAATTACTGATAATGAAAGTGATTTAGTTAGTCGTCCTCCAGTTGTCACGATTATGGGACATGTTGATCATGGAAAAACAAGTTTACTTGATTATATTAGACATTCTAAAGTGACAGAGTCAGAATTTGGTGGAATTACGCAACATATTGGTGCTTATCAAGTGGAACATAATGGAAGCAAAATAACATTTATTGATACTCCAGGACACGCAGCATTTACAGAAATGCGTGCAAGAGGTGCTAGTGTAACCGATATTGTTATTATTATCGTTGCTGCTGATGATGGGGTAATGCCACAAACAAAAGAAGCAATTGATCATGCAAAAGCAGCAAGTGTACCAATTGTTGTTGCTGTTAATAAGATTGATAAACCAGAAGCAAACAAAGAGCGAATTCGCCAGGAAATGAGTGAAGCCGGAATTACACCAGAAGAATGGGGTGGAGAATATCCATTTGTTGATATTTCTGCTGTAACAGGAGAAGGAATAGATTTACTTTTAGAGACTATTCAAACGATTAGCGAGGTTGAGTGTTTTAAGGCTAATCCAAATCGTTATGCAGTGGGTTCTGTGATTGAAAGCAGAGTGGACAAAAATATCGGTGGCGTTGCCTCTTTACTTATTCAAAATGGAACATTACGTTTAGGAGATCCTGTTGTTGTGGGTACATGTTTTGGTAAGATTCGTACTATGAAAAATGATTTAGGAGAATCTATTGTAAGTGCTGGTCCTTCTACACCTGTTGAGATTACGGGATTATCGGATAATCCTAGTGCAGGAGATCGTTTTATGGCATTTGAAACGGAGAGTGAGGCTAAAACAGTAGCGAGTAAAAGAGCCGCACAAGCAAGAGACGCTAAAAATAAAACAACTTCTGTGTCATTAGATGATTTGTTCAGTAAGATTAGTGCAGGTCAAAAAGAAATTAATGTGGTTTTAAAAGCCGATGTACGTGGAAGTGAAGAAGCCGTAAGAAATGCTTTAGAAAAAATCGATGTTGAAGGTGTTAAAGTTGTGGTAATACGTAGTGGTATTGGAACCATTACGGAAAGTGATGTAGTTCTTGCAAATGCTAGTAATGCGATTATTATAGGATTTAATGTAAGTCCAACTTCTATGACAAAAGAAATAGCCAAAGAATATAATGTAGATATTCGTCTTTATACTATAATTTATAAAGTAGTAGAAGAAATGGAACTTGCTATGAAAGGTATGTTAGATCCAGAATTTGAAGAACACGATTTAGGAGAAGCGGAAATTCGTAAAATATTTAAATTTTCTAAAGTGGGAAATATTGCTGGAACGTATGTAACAGATGGTGTTATGAAAAATGGAACTCTTGCTCGTTTAGTACGTGATGGCATTGTCATTTATGAAGGAAAAATTGCTTCTATTCAAAGAGAAAAAGATGTTGTAAAAGAAGTGAAAAAAGGTTTTGAATGTGGAATTACGTTAGAAAACTTTAGTGATATTAAAGAAGGAGATACCATTAAGTCATATGAAATGGTTGAGGTTAAGCGTTCATGAGTATTAAAACAAAGAGAATAGCAAGTGAAATGACACGTGTGATTAGTCAAATTTTATTAGAAGAAGCACGCGATAGTTTGTTAAAGAAAATTACGATAACAGGGGCAGAAGTAGCACCAGATTTATCTTTCGCGAAAGTTTACTTTACGAGTTTAATTTCCAATATGTCTCATCAAGATTTAGAAAGAGAAATGGAGGAGGCTTCTCCTTTTATTCGAAAAGAATTAGCAGAGAAAATGGATTTGCGTAATACCCCAAAATTAAAATTTGTGTACGATGAGTCTATTGAATATGCTAATAATATTGAAAGAATTATTAAAGAAATACATGAAAGTGATGAATAATCTTTTTATAAAATGAGAGTGTTATAAAAAATTAGAAATGGTTAAAAATAAAACTTAGAAGAAAAGGTGGTAAATATGCAAAATAATATGAATCCAGATATACAAATTGACGATATTAAATCAATCGAAAATAGAATTAAAAATACATTTTTGCCTTATATAAAATCTTATGAAGAATTAGAAGAAAAAAGCGTAGAAGACTTAATTAAGTTAGACGGAATAACTTTTAGAGATATTTTGTGTTTAGTGGCGATTATAAATGCTCAGGGATATCATATCATAGGAGAAGAAAAAATGAATTTAAGTTACTTTTTTGGAGAACCTACAAGAAGTTTATTTTTAGAATGTGAGGCGTTGGTTTCAGAAAGAAATATGATACGTCGTATGAAGGACAAAGAAAAAGATTTTAAGAAAAAATTGTCTTATGCAAATCAAGCCATGGAATTAAGTGAAAAAATAGAAGAGAAACTTGGACAGATTGATGAAATTGTATTAGAAAATAAACATATGAGATAAGTAGCGAAGTATGAACGGAATTTTAGTTATCAACAAAGAGAGTGGTTGTACAAGTCGGGATGTTATTAATTCTTTAAATAAAGAGTTCCATATAAAAAAGATAGGACATACAGGAACTCTTGATCCTCTTGCCACTGGTGTTTTGGTTGTGTGTATAGGAAAATATACTAAATTAGTAGATAAAATTACAAGTCTCTCTAAAGAATATATTGCAACGATTCAGTTAGGAATTTATACAGATACTCTTGATAATACAGGAAATGTGATTAAACAAAATGATAAAACAGTTGTGGATAGGCAACTACTTATCAACACTTTGCATTCTTTTTTAGGGAAAAGTATACAAGAAGTTCCTAAATATGCTGCTGTAAAAGTACAAGGAAAAAAACTATATGAATATGCAAGAAATAATGAAGAAGTTGTTTTACCAAAAAGAGAAATAGAAATTACTGACATTGAGTTATTAGAGAATGATAATGGTTCGATAAAATTTCGGGTTGTAGTTTCTAAAGGCACTTATATTCGTAGTTTAATACGAGATATTTGCGATAAGTTAAATGTTTTAGGAACAATGAGTTCTTTGGTTAGAACCAGACAGGGAGATTTTTTACTTGAAGATTCTTATGCAATCAATGATGTGAAGAAGGGAAATTATACACTTTTAACGATAGAAGATATTTTTTCTTATCCTTATTACGAATTAAATGAAGACGAGTATTTTAAAGTGAAAAATGGTAAGGCATTTTCAATTGATAAAACGGATAGTTATTTATTTATGCATTATCATGGTGAAGTTGTTGCTATTTATACTTTAGATAAAAATTTGTATAAAGTTTATTTTATGTTGTAAAAAAATTAATAAAATCTAAAAAAAGTGTTTGAAATAATTGAAATACTTTTTTTTTTGTAGTAAAATGAAAGTAAGTAAACAAAAAGATTTATAGCAAGGAGTTTTGGATATGAAGAAAGGAATTTTATTCATTACACTTTTAGTTGCTACTGCTGTTTCATTTTATTTTGTTAGTGGAACATATGCGAAGTATACAACTACTTTTACAGGAACTAGTAGTGCAAAAGTGGCACAATGGAAATTTGATTATACAGAAAACGTTGATTTGTTTGCTGTATTATATGAAGCAAAAGGAGAAATTTGGGATCAACCAGGAGGAGGAGTGAATAAGGCTTTAGATTCAGATGTAACTTCTGGTAAAATAGCCCCTGGTACTTATGGGGAGTATAGTTTTACTTTATCTGGAGAATCTGAAACGTCTTACAAAATTCAGTTTGACTTTGATGGGACAGAGGATATTACAAATGGTGGAATTACATACTTTTATGATGGTATGGAATGTGATACTATAGAAGAATTAACAGAATTAATTAACTATAATTTTGCAAATAAAGTATTTAAGCCTGGTCAACAGCCAGATTATAATTCAACAACTGGAGATAATACGGTACTTACTCATACCATTGGTGTTTTGTGGAATTTTGAAGGAAATGATGAAAATGATACGGCTTTAGGGATTGCTGCCGCGAATGGTGAAAAGCCAGAAGTGAATTTAGTTGTTCATATTGAGGTCATTCAAGTAGATTAATAAAAAAAAGAACTTAAGTATAAGAGTTCTTTTTTAAAGGAATTTGTGGTTTTGATTAAGGTTTTGCTGATTGGAGAAGTTTAAATTGGATTGGTTAGAGATAAAAGAGTTTTTAAAAGATAGTTTTAAAGCAATTGTATTTATTATAGTTGTTCTAGTTTTGTTTATATATGTAGTATCAATTACACAAGTTGTAGGAAATTCTATGCATCCAACTTTAGAAAATGGAGAAGTTTTGGTTTTAAATAAATTTAAGTACAAAATTTTTGATGTAAAAAGGGGCGATATTGTTTCTTTAAAATATGCTAATACAAAGTATTTGATTAAAAGAATTATAGGATTGCCAGGAGATACGGTTTATATCAAAGATAGTAAAGTGTATATTAATAATGAAGTATATGAAGAGTTTTATATTTCTAAGGACTTAAAATATGAAGATTTTAATGTACAAAGTACTATACCAGAGAATATGTATTTTGTTTTAGGTGATAATCGAGTCGATTCGATTGATAGTCGTGAAATTGGTTTGGTTTCTAAATCCGATATTATTGGAAAAGCCTCTATTCGTATATGGCCGTTAAATAAATTTAAATTTTTATAAATCTTTAGTACATAATGGATATCATTATGTATTTTTTTATTTTTTTAGAATACATCTTATCATAGAGATATCAATTAAAAAAAATGAACTTTGCTTATTTGGGTTGACAGTTAAGAGTTTTTGATAATATAATAAATATATAATAGGAGGCTAAACAATGAATAAAAATAGAGGTTTGATTATTGCTGTTGTTTTTTTGTTTCTTTTTGGAACCATAACTTTTGCTTTTGCAGATACAGAGGAATATAGTGTGAAAAAAGATGGGGAAGGATCTTCCAATGTTAATGGAAGCAATTCTTCTTTAGATAAAGAAAATGAGAAAGATGAATCTTTTGATAATGGTGTGAATTCTGAAGGAGATGTTTTTGGGTCTGGTGATAATCTAAATAATGATATGTTACAGAATATAGGTTTAGGTGGTAATAATACCAATACAAATTTGTCTCATGAAGTTTCTCAACCTAATAATTCTAATTCTACTGTAAATAATGGTGGGTCTGCTAATAATAATGGTGGAAATGGTGAAACTTCTAATCCTGGTAATAGTCAAAATGGAAGTGGAAATAATGGTTCAAGTTCTGGAGGCAGCGATTCCTCTAATTCTGGTGGGAATGGGAATACTGGTTCTGATTCTGGTACAACCAATCCTGGAGGAAATGGAAACACAGGTTCAGATCATGGAAATAATTCTGGAACGACGAATCCAGGGGATAGTGGAAATCCAGGTGGGGACAATGGCGAATCAAGTGGAGGAAATACAGAACAACCAACATATCCTTCCTTTGAATTCATTCCAAAAGGTACTTTTTCCACTGAAATGATTTATATAACAGATCCAAATTATAGTTGGATGACGGTTTATAATTCAAATTCGCAAGAAAAGATTACTGTGAAAACGAATTTATATAAGATTCCTACTAAAGATATAGTGTATTATTTTACGGTACATTATAAAGATGGAACTGAACAAAGTTTTCGTATGAATCATAAATCAAATTCCTAAAGAGACATAGATGAGTTGAGGTGTAGTATATGGCCTATATGAAGTTTAAAGAATTGACAAAGTATTTTGATTTTAAGATAGAAATAACAGAAGTTAAGGATTTGCCTGATTATACTAGAGAATATGTAGAAGATAACGAAGAGATTCTTATGGGATATAAAAATAGTAAAGATTATGTTGTATTTACAAATAGAAAAATGCTTCTTTTTGATCGAGATGTTTTAGGAGTGCATTATAAAAAAGTACATGTGGTTCCTTATAAATCTATTTCTACAAGTGCTATTAATTATTTAGTAGGTAAAGTAGAGATGTTATTTAGTTTAGATAGTGGTTATCAAATGCACATTAATTTTGTAGGAATGAATCACGATAAGAAGGAAAATTTAAAAAGAATTTTTAAAATAATGATGAAAAGTGTACTTTAGAGCACTTTTTTTGTTTTATTTTTTTAGAAAGCATACAAAATAGAAAGAAAGTATTGCATTATAGTAGTATTTTGTCATATAATACATATGAAGTTTATTCTTGGTTAGAAAAGCCCTCGTTTTCTTACTCAGTATAAACCAATTATAAAAAAGGAGGATTTAAAATATGACAATTTCTAAAGAAGAAAAAGCCTCTATTATTAAAGAATTTGGCAAGAATGAAAAAGACTGTGGTTCTACTGAAGTACAAGTTGCAATTTTAACAAAGAGAATTAATAGTTTAACAGAGCATTTAAAAGTTCATATTCATGATTTTCATTCTAAAAGAGGACTTTTAATGATGGTTGGTAAAAGAAGAAAATTGTTAGATTACTTAAAAGAAAACGATGTTGTTTCTTATCGTAATTTAATTGAAAAGTTAAATATAAGAAAATAAAGGCACTTCATTTTTGAGTGTCTTTTTTTATAGTACTTATGGAGGAAGTATATGAAGAAGAAAGTATTTGAGTTAGATTTTTTAGGAAGAAAATTAATAGTAGAAACAGGTGAGTTAGCAAAACAAACTAATGGCTCTGTATTGATTCGCTATGGAGATACTGTCATTTTATCTGTTTGTGTTATGGGAAAAAATACTATTACTGCAGATTTTTTTCCTTTGACGGTTTTATATCAAGAAAAATTATATTCAGTAGGAAAAATCCCTGGAGGATTTATTAAGCGTGAGGGAAGGCCTACAGATGAAGCAACTCTTGCAGCCCGTATTATTGATAGACCTATAAGGCCAATGTTTGATGAAAATTTGCGTAATGAAATTCAAGTCATAAATACAGTATTATCGGTAGACCAAGATAATTCTCCCATTATGTCGGCATTATTTGGATCTAGTTTATGTTTAGGGATTAGTGATATTCCTTTTGATGGCCCCGTTGCTGGTGTTGTGGTAGGAAAAATTGGCAAAAAGTTTATTATTAATCCTACATCGGAAGAGTTGGAAAAAAGTACACTTAATTTAACAGTAGCAGGTACTAAAGATGCTATATGTATGGTGGAAGCAGGAGCCCAAGAATTAAGTGAGAAGGAAATGTTAGAAGCCCTTATGTTTGGTCATGAACAAATTAAGGTCTTATGTGAGTTTGAACAAAAAATTATTGATGAAATTGGACAAGATAAAAAGGAACTTTCGGTTCGTAAAGTGGAGCAAGACTTGGAGATTGCGGTTCGCGAGTATGCAACAAAAGATATGCTTTCTGCTATTCAAATTAAAGATAAATTAGAAAGTTATGAACGTATTGAACAAGTAAAAACATCAACTTTAGAAAATTTTGCCGAAATTTATGCGGATAATGAAAATATTGAACAAATATTAAAGGACGTAAAAAAAGTTGTAGATTCTATTGAAGGTGATGAAGTTAGACGTTTAATTACGAATAAAAAAATAAGACCAGATGGACGTAAGATGGACGAAATAAGACATTTAGATGCTCAGATTGATTTGCTTCCAAGACCACATGGAAGTGCATTGTTTACTCGTGGAGAAACCCAAGCCCTTGCTACTACTACTTTGGGTGCTATTGGCGAACATCAAATTTTAGATGGTCTTGGGATTGAAGATGCGAAACGCTTTATGCTTCATTATAATTTTCCTCAATTCTCTGTTGGAGAAACTGGTAGATATGGTTCTCCTGGAAGACGTGAGATTGGGCATGGTGCTTTAGGGGAAAGAGCACTTGCAATGGTAATTCCAAGTGAAGAGGAATTTCCTTATACTATTCGTGTTGTAAGTGAAATATTAGAGAGTAATGGTTCAAGTAGTCAAGCCACTATTTGTGCTGGATGTTTATCTTTAATGGCAGCAGGTGTACCTATTAAAAAGCCAGTTGCAGGAATTGCTATGGGTTTAATTACAAATGGCAAAAAGTATACCATTTTAACAGATATAGCAGGACTAGAAGACCATATGGGGGATATGGATTTTAAAGTAGCAGGAACTCGTGACGGAATTTGTGCACTACAGATGGATATCAAAATTAAAGGAGTTACAAAAGAAATTTTAAAAGAAGCCCTTGCACAAGCCAAGAAAGCAAGATTAGAAATTTTAGATGTTATGACGGATTGTATCAAAGAACCAAGGAGTGAATTATCTCCATATGCCCCTAAAATTGAAACATTTAAAATTGATCCAAACAAAATAAAAGATGTTATTGGGCGTGGCGGGGAAATGATTACAAAAATTATTTTGGAAGCCAGTCATGTTTCTACTGTAAATGATAAAGACGCTGTTAAAGTTGACTTAGAAGATGATGGAAGAGTTATTATTTATCATACAGATTTTGATATTATTGCGAAAACAAAGGAAATGATTTTAAATTGCGTTCGTGAGGTAGAAGAAGGGGAAATTTATACAGGTACAGTTGTTAAGGTAGAAGAGTTTGGTTGTTTTGTAGAACTTTGGAGTGGATGTGAAGGTCTTGTGCATGTGTCTCAACTTGCTTACGAAAGGGTGGACAAGCCAAGTGATTTATTTAAAGTAGGAGACCAAATTGTTGTAAAATCTTTAGGGTATGACAATCGTGGACGCTTGAATTTATCTCGTAAAGAGGCACTCCCAAAACCAATGAAAAAGGAAGAAGATAAAGAGAAAAAAGACGAGAAGAAAATTTCTAAAAAGGAGCGTAAAAAACATGAATAAACCACAAGTAGGAGAAAAATATCGTCATTTTAAAGGAATGGAAATTACTATACTTACTATTGCTAAGGATACAGAAACACTAGAAGAAATGGTTGTTTATGAACACGATGGAGAGAATTGGGTAAGACCAATGGAAATGTTTTTGTCGAAAGTAGACAAGGAAAAGTATCCGAGTGTTACACAAGAATATCGTTTTGAAAGGATAGAAGAGGCTTATCCTTCAAAGAGATGAAAAAATAAAAGAGGAATTGTAAGCCTCTTTTATTTTATGTATAAATCGTAGTATTCATCATAAGTTAATCTTTTATTTACTACATCTTTTGCAACATCCATTCCTAAGTAACGCAAATGCCAAGGTTCCTCTATATATCCTGTTATTTTTTCATTCTCTTTTGTATAGCGAACAATAAATCCATATTTATGAGCATTTTCACTTAACCATTTGGCATCGTTTACAGTTATTTCTGTATGGCCTTCACTCCAAACATCTACAGCAAGTCCTGTTTGATGTTCTGAGTGCCCAGGTCTAGCCGAATAAGTATCTGCTAATTCTTTTCCATCTTTTTCTACATACTTGTTATATAGAGCGGTTTGGTATTCAAAAGAACGATAAGCACTATAAGGTCTAATATATACATTTTCTGTTTTAGCAAAACTTATTAGTTCTTCAAAAGCATCTGCTGCTTTTTCTCTTAATTTATATTTTTCATCATAACTTAAACTTTTTAAATCGCTTGGTTCATAGTTTCCTAAAGAACGATATTTGTTCACTAATACTGTGTAATCCTCTTGTATTTCTATTTGTTCTATTTGAGTATAAAAATCATGATTTAAACCGATATTTACTTTTAAAATCGCTTCTTCTAAAGAACAATTATGGATACTTTTATAATCTTCATAGCGTTTGATTTTATCCACATCAAAGTTTTTTATATTGTAATAGTTTTGAATCTCTATTTTTTCATGAGATAATAATTTTTCTTTGTTTTTTGAATTTAAAAAATCATAGATAGTATTGATTTCTTGTGGTGTATATTGTAAGTTGAGAAATATGTTGATTTCTTTAAAAAAGTTATGTTCTGGGTGATAATTGATTTGACTATAAAATTTTTCATATTCTGCTTTAAAGTCTTTCGTATTTTTAATATAAGAAAGTACTGTTTCCATTTCTTCATTTTTCATTACACTTAAGTCCTCCTGTTTGTTTTTATTCTTTATAAAAGAAAAATATGTAGAAAAACTTACCAAAAGTAAAATAAAAATACTTGTCAAAATAATTTCTTTTTTTCTCATTTTTAATCCTCTCTTTCTTTTTAGTATAGAATTCGTTTGAAACTATTGTAAGAGAATGCTATTATAAGAATTGTCATATTTTGTTTTCTTTTTCATACTTTTTAATAGGTGAAACGTATGAAAAAAATATTTGTTGGTTTATTTCTATTTTTTTGTTGTGTAAGTAGTGTTAGGGCAGAAGAACTAGCAGAAAATGCGGAGGCAGCCATTTTACTTGAGGTATCAACAGGAAAAGTGATTTATGAAAAAAATGCTGATAAGAAATTGGCACCAGCCTCTATGACGAAAGTAATGAGTATGCTACTTATTATGGAAGCAATTGATTCAGGAAAACTTACTTTTAATGATGACGTTGTTATAAGTGACACTGCCTCTAGTATGGGTGGAAGTCAAATATTTCTACAAACAGGAGAGAAGTATAAGGTTCAAGAATTATTAAAGGGAATTGCTATCGCTTCTGGGAATGATGCAGTAGTTGCAATGGCTGAAAAGGTTAGTGGTAGTGTGGCTGCTTTTGTTGATGCTATGAATGCAAAAGCCGCATCTTTGGGGCTATCTAATACTCATTTTGATAATCCTCATGGACTTGAGAGTGAAAATCATTATACGACTGCTAGAGATATGAGTGTGATGGCAAGTGAGTTATTAAAGCATGAACGTATTTTAGAATTTACTAGTATTTATGAAGATTATTTAAAAAAAACAGATGGATCTAGTATATGGCTTGTAAATACCAATAGATTAGTTAGGTTTTATGAAGGAGTAGATGGATTAAAAACGGGATTTACCAATCAAGCAGGTTATTGTATTACAACAACAGCAAAAAGGGGAGATATGCGTTTATTATCTGTTGTTATGAATGCTCAAACAAGTGATTTACGTAGTAAAGATACAGTCAATATGCTTAATTATGGGTTTAACACATATAAATTGGATGTATTGATTCCAAAAGATAAAGAGTTAGGAGAGCAAACTGTTGAAAAGGGTAATATTGAAAATGTAAAATTATATATTGAAAAAGATGTGACCATTTTATCTAAAGTTTCAGAAGATAAAGAGGAATATACCTACAATTTGGTTGTAGAACCATTAAAAGCCCCTATTCCAAATGGCAAAGAAGTAGGCTCTTTAGAAGTAATAGATAAAGATGGAAATATTGTAAAAGAAGTGGCAGTCGTGGTAAAAGAAGAAATCAAAAAAGCGAGCATTTTGGATTTATTTACTAGAGTTTTTCATACTATTACAAGTGGCATACCTCTTTAATTTACTTTTAGTTTACACAGACGTTTATAGAAATAAAAAACGTTTTTTTTTGTGTGTTATAATAAAATAGGATTACAAGTGAGGGATTTAAATATATATGAAAGAGGAAACGAAAAAGAAAAAAGGAAGTAAGAAAAAATTTTTTAGGCGTTTGTTTTTTGGCTCTTTATTGATTAGTCTTGTTGCTTTAGGATTTCTATATTTTTTAGATGTTGTTCCCCTTCTTTATTTTGGAGGGCTTGTTTTTATTGTTTTTTTGTATGATTTTATAATGGCATTTTTAGTATTAAGTAAGGGTTGGAAAAGAAGAATGTTTGGAACAATTTTTACATTTCTGAAAACAGTTTTCATGCTTGTTATTGTTTTTTATTCTGTAAGCACTTTAGATTTTTTATATAAAATTGGTGGAGGGAATTATAATACAGAAAATTATAGTGTACTTGTTTTAAATAGTAGTGGTTATGAAACCTTAAAAGACATTCGTGATAAAAAAATTGGAATTGTAAAACTTGGAGATGATAAAGGTTTATTGGAGGCTAAATTGCATTTAAATAAGAAGACATCTTTAGAATATGTTGAATTGCCTGATTTAAATGAATTAGTAAATAGTTTATTAAGTCGGAAAATAGATGCTATTTTAATCGAAGCCGCACAGAGGAGTTTATTAGAAGAAGAAAGTACAGGGTTGTCGTCCAATGAAAAAATAATTTATCAATTTTCAGTTGATTTAAAGATTAATGATGGTCTTGTTAAAAATGTAGATATTACAAAAAATGCCTTTAATGTCTTTATTTCTGGCATTGATAGTTATGGAAAAATTACTAGTGTTTCTAGAAGTGATGTGAATATGGTAGTAAGTATTAATCCACAAACACATAAAGTTTTATTAACAAGTATTCCAAGGGATTATTATGTTTTTTTGCATGGGATAGATAGTAAATATAAAGATAAGATTACACATGCTGGCATTCATGGTATTGATACTTCTGTTAAAACGGTGGAGGATTTACTTGGTATTGATATCAATTATTATGCAAAAGTAAATTTTACTTCTTTAATTAAAATTGTTGATGAGTTAGGTGGTATAGATATAGAGTTAGATAAAGGGTTTCGGGCTTATTATATTGAAGAGGGAGAAACAACTAATTATACATTTAAAAAAGGAAGTAATCATTTAAATGGAAAGCAAGCTTTGGCTTTTGCAAGAGAGAGAAAAAGTTTAGCAGAAGGAGACGTTGGAAGAGTGAAACACCAACAAATTTTGATTGAAGGAATTTTAAAAAAGGCTTTATCTAAGAATATTATTATAAAATATAATGATTTATTAAATGCTTTGGAAGGAAGATTTATTACGAATTTTGGGACAGAAAACATTACGAAACTTGTGAAACAACAAATTAAAGATATGCCTTCTTGGGAAGTTTTAAAGAATACTTTAAAAGGAGAAGATTCTCATAATTATACTTATTCATATAAGACAGTGAAATCGTATGTTATGGAGCCAGATTTAGATTCTGTTCGTGAAGCCAGTGAAATGATTCATTCATTTTTAAAAGAAACGGAATAATTGGTTTATTTTTCAATATAAATAAATAAAACGTTGAATCAATCTAAAGTGCACAATTAAGTGCAATTTGATATAAAATGTGT
>CANOWY010000016.1 GCA_947571135.1 uncultured Mycoplasmatota bacterium | reverse complement strand
TCCCTTTATTTTTTTCTTTTTATTCTTTCGTGCTTTTACTTTTTAATTCAGTCTAAAAAAAGACATCAAAAAAAGTATAACTTTTTATGTGTTATACTTTTTATATGTTATACTTTTTATATGTTTAATTTTCTTCTATCTCTAATTCAATGTTATTTATTTGATAAACTTCTTTAGTTCGAGTTAATTCTAAATCTTGAATTGTTAATGTTGCTTTAAAATCTTTAATCGTTTCATTTATTGCATTCTCTAACTCTTCATTTACACTTAAATCAAAAACTTTAATTGGTGTTTTAAGAGAAACATTATTATTTGTTTTTTCTCCTCTCGCCTCACTAATAATATCGATCATAATATCCCCATTTTTGATTTCATCTTTAAAGTCAAAATTTAATGGTTCTATTTGTGTTAAATGAATTGATTTATTATCATGATATAATTCTTGATATATTTCTTCAGTAATAAATGGTAAGAAAATACTAAAATCTTGAAGTAATTTATAAAGTAATGTATAAGCAGTTTTTTGTCCTGAATATCGTGGAACTTCCCCAAACTCTTCAGGTCTATATAATCTATGTTTAACTATTTCAATATAGTTATCACAGAAATTCCAGAAGAATTTTTCTAAAGTGTTTAGGGCAAGTCCAACTTCATATTCATCCAGATACTTTATAAAACCAGATTCCATTTCTTGATATTTCCCCAATATCCATTTATCAATATATTCGTAAGTCTTAAATTCTTTATCTTCATAATCAGATAAATGCATTTCTATAAACTTAGCAACATTCCATAGTTTATTGACTAATTTACGACCTCTTAGAAGCGTTTCTTCACTATAGTTTATATCTGTACCAAGTCTTCCAGAACCCGCCCAGTAACGTACAACATCTGCCGAATATTCATTAATAATATCCATTGGTTCTACTTTACTATTTCCTTTACTTTTACTTATTTTATTTCCATCACTTGCTTTAGCAAATCCAGAAATCATTACATTATCCCAAGGACGCATACCAAAGTGATAAAAACTTTTTACAATTGTATAAAAATCCCATGTTCTAATTATTTCAGAAGCATTAGTCCTAATACTCATTGGTTTTAAGAATGATTCATAATTATCCTTTTCACCATATCTCATATTAATTAAAGGTGTTACTGATGAAGTAGCCCATGTATCCATAACGTCAGTTTCTGGAATAAACTCAGTGCATCCACATTTACAAGAATCGGTATGAGGTTTATCTACTAATGGATTAACAGGTAAATCCTCTAATCTTGCAAAAACTGGTTCACCGCAGGTCTTACAATACCATACTGGGAATGGTACACCAAAATATCTTTGTCTTGAAATACACCAATCCCACATAATATTTTCAACCCATTCATTATATCTGCTTTTCATGTGTTCAGGATACCATTTAATTTCTGAGCCAATTTTTAAGAAATCTTCTTTGTGATTCATTATATCTATGAACCATTGTTTCATTACAGAATATTCTACTTCACGACCACATCTTTCATGTGTTTGTACTTCATGTTCTAATTCTTCAATTTTAACTACAAAGCCACCTGCTTGTAAATCTTCAATAATTTGTTTTCTTGCTTCTTTTATTTTAAGTCCGCCATAATTTGGTACTTCTTCAGTAATTCTTCCATTGTCCGTAAAAATGTATTTAAGTGGTAAATTGTATTTTTTCCACCATTCTATATCCGTTTGATCTCCAAAAGTACAACACATAACTACTCCTGTACCTTTGTCAATCGCTACTTTATCATCTGCCATAATTGGAACTTCTACATCTATAACTGGAATGTGTGCTGTCTTACCGATTAAGTGGTTATGTGTTTCATCATTAGGATTTACAAAAACGCAAACAATCGCTGGCAATAACTCTGGTCTTGTTGTTGCGATAGTAAATTCTTCATTCGTTTCTACTGTTTTAAAATTAATATAGTTAAATGTTGTTTTTACTGTTTTTGTTTCAAGTTCTGCTTGTGCTATTGAAGTTAAACATTCATTACACCAAAGTGCTGGACTCTCTTTATGATAGCAATGTCCTTTGTTAATTAAATCTAAAAATGAGGCTTGACTAATTTTTATTGTTGACGGACTAACCGTTTTATAATGAATATTCCAATCTGTACTAACACCTAGTTTACTAAATAACTCTTGGAATTCTCCTTCATACTTATCTGTTGTTTCATAACATAACTTTGAGAATTCTTCTCTGCCTATTTCATGAGCCTTTTTACCTTGTTCTTTTTCAACTAATCTTTCGCTAGGCAAACCATTATCATCAAATCCAAAAGGATAAAATATATTGAAACCGCGAAGTCTTTTGTATCTCGCTATCATCTCTGTTTGAGAATAGGAAAATATGTGTCCTATATGAATTTTCCCATTAACTGTTGGAGGCGGTGTATCAATAGAAAATACTTTTCTATTATCTGGAATAAACTCATAAATCTTATTTTCTTTCCAGTAATTTAACCATTTTGTTTCTTTCTCCTCAGCATTATATTTTTTTTCTAACATTCTTTTTCAATCCTTTCTTTTAAATAAGTTCTTGCTTCTTTTTTTATTTTTTCAAACTCTTGTTCCATTCCTTTTTCGACATCTATCGTTGATAAAAATAATTCTAAATTATCGGTTTCTTCTAATAATTCATAAGATTCTTTAAAATAAATATCATAAAGATAGGCAATTTGAGAAACGGTATAATCTGTATTATTTGCAACATCCGTCATATGAACTAAATGGTGCTCATAAAAACTTTTCGTAACTTCCTTAGAAATAGGTTCTTTAAATACCCAATTCTCTACGGATGTTCCTTGTTGTCTAAATATATCTATTTTATCAATATCTCTTAAAAACTTGGCAAAAAAATCTTCTTTTTCGCTCAAACCATTTTCAATTTCTAATTTATTATGATTGAAAATACTTTTTTCTATTAACCAATAGTACTTTTCTGGAATTTCAAAATCCTTTATGTGTTTTTCTTTAAAAAGATAATCTACTGCTAATGCTCCATGATCTATCTTTGTTTTCACATCACTATAAAATTTTTCTTTTTCATATTGAACAAATCTTCCAATATCATGAAGAAGACCTAGTGTTTTCGCAACATTTTTTTCTTCTTCCGTAAGTTCTAATCTTTTAGACAAAATATTAGCAAGATTGGCAACATGATAACTATGACTTATTTTCATCGCAATCATTTCATCTTTGGAATCAAATTTTTCTAAATATTTTTTGAATTCTTTTAATACTTTTTCATAATCAATCAAAATAAAAACTCCTCCTTAATTCTTTTTAAGGACGAGTTTTCCCGCGGTACCACCTTAATTTATACAAAATTTGTATACTCTTCATTTTCTTTTAACGTTAAGAGTAACGAGAATTCTTACTTTTTCTTTTTCAGAATTCCGGCTCCACTGCTACCTTCCATATTGTTATTTATTTATTTTCACCAACCATAAATTCTCTTTGTAGTAATCAATATGTACTCCTCAGTTTCTTTGCTTTTTTCATATTTTTTATTCTATCCTATTTTTTAATGAATTGCAACATTTTCTATTAGTTCTTCTCCAGAAAAAATGGTGATTCGATTATTGGTTACTTCAAATTTTAAATCTGCTGTATCTTTTATCATATGACGGTTTGTGACTTCTTTTTTTGTTGCTAAATCTAATAAATAGAATACATCGCTGCTATCTACTACTGCTAAATATTTATCGCAAAAATTCAAATACTTATACGTTCCAGATAAAACAGGATTCCCGTTATAAGTAAAGAGATTCATCAGATTGTCTTGTTTTGTTATAACATATTCCTTATTATAAGTAAAAATCGCACTATTAAAATCTTGGGTCAATTTATTATTATTAATATCTATTAAATACCAGATTCCATCTTTTTGTACAGAAAAAGTATCAGACATGATAAGATTGGTTGTCACTTCTATTTGATCTGCAAGGGCTATATAATCATATGTAAAAGGAATCTTTAAATTTACTCCATCATAAAATTGTAAAACTCCCCATAAGCCATTTTTATTTTTTACTAAATAGTTGTTATGATCTATTCCAATTCCATAGTTTTTTACATCGGTATATTTTCCAAGTTCCTTTTTTGTTTCTAAATCGTATAAAATGATTTCTGCATCATTAATCTGGGTAATCGAAGCATCCATTAAAAATGCATAACGATTATTAATTAAAGGAATTTTTTCATTTGTTTCTCCCTTATGTTCTGCTAACTCATAGGAAAAATTATTTCTAGAAATGGCATAATCACAATAATCGTCACTTTCACAAGTATAAGTCCCTAACAACTCATCGTTATGGTAAAAATATAACTTCCCATTATAGAAAAATTCATGATTTGGATTCTCTATTACTTGATTTTTATCTTTCATATGCATGGTAGTTGTAAATATAGCAAGGGGTAAAAAGATTACCAATAAAACAATTATTACAATTAGCGTAGATTTTCTATTTTGCATTTTGTTACTCTCCTTTTTTAAGAACCACTCGTATATTCAATTCTTTGGTCGGCAGGAATATAAGAATTAGAAGCATTTCCTACTAATATTTCACTTCCACTAATTTTAAAGGCCAAGATACCATTTCCATAATAACTATTTAAACTTAAAGGAATATAGGTCCCACCACTAATGATATTTTGCGTAGGTCGATTGTAGGTGAAAACACCTAGTTCATTATTTGCATTCACTCCTGCAAAATAATTATCATATAATTCTACGTATTTAAATCCTTCTGTATTGATTGATTTTCCTGTTTTATTTTCATAATCGTAAATATAGTAATTGCCATCATCTCTTTTTACTTTTACATATTTACTATTATAATTTCTAATTTTATAAGGAATAGCACTTGTTACACTTGCTCCATTACTTTTAGATAATAGTAAATAGCCATTAGCATCTTTCGCAACGTAGTAGTCTCTTAATTTTTCCATACTGCTATAATTAAATCCGATATGCCCTACTACTTCTGCTAAATTAATTTTGATAACTCCAAAATTACCACTTTGGTTTTGGGCTACTACTTGTAAATCGGTTACTGTTGAAAATGTGATATCATTTGTTCCTGTATAGGAATAGGTATTTACTGTACGATACTTGCCTAAATTACTACTCTTTTTTAAATCATATAACACAATTGTTTTACTAGAATCATTTACTAAATCTGGATTATCGCTAATAAAGATAAAGCGTTCATTGAAAACAGGAATTACTCCCACTGCTCCTGGAATTTCATAATCATTATCTTCTAATATTGTATCACGAGCAAGAGTACAATTGGATAAAGAAGTAGTTCCACTACTCACATTATTTTTATTAGCACAAGTATAAGTTCCTAAAAGATTCGTTTTTTCTGTATTGCTGTAAATATACAATTTACCATTAAAATAACTCATATTTCTTAAAGACTTATTTAGAGTCCCTTCGGCTTTATTTATAAGAACTGTCGTATTATCTTCGCTATTGTTGGTTACGGTAATAGTAATGATGTCATTGTTTTCTTCTATCGAAAAGGCTTCTTTTGTCTCTATAAGTTTATTTTCTTCATCATAGATACTCGTTTTTACATAATCTCTATTTTTTAAATTAACGGCTTCTTCATTTAATTTGTTTTTGTCATAAAATCTTAAGAAGGCTTGTGTGTCGTTAATTAAAACCGCATAGTCTTCATATAGTTCTACATAATCAAAAGATTCATTAAAAATATTTTGATTATTGTAATTGTACACTTCGTATTTTCCATTATCTAATTTTACTTTTACATAACTTGCATTTAAATTTTTAATGTTCCCTGTAATGGCTTTGCTTAAAGTACGTCCTGTCTCATCCATAATAAAGTTGCGCCCATTTTGAGTAGAAATATACGATTTTTTATCATTTTCTATATAACCTAGATAATCGTAATTGAATTCTAATTTTGTTACGGAAGTCGCTTCAGATAGGTCGATTATTCCATATTTATTTTCCGCATTCTTAACAATTAATTTTCCTTCTTCCACTCTTTTAGCCAGTTGGTATTCTTCTACTACGTTTTGTTCTTTCATGTTGTATAACTTTATTTTTTCGTCTTCTTTACGAGCATTATCATTGATAAGCACAAATGTTTCGTTTACAATAGCACTTCTGGTTAGAATGGGTTCATTATTTTGGTATACCTTTTTTTCTACGTCAAAATCATCTTCTGTACTATAATACGATACAAAACATAATTCTTCACTTTGATTTTCACAGGTATAAAACCCTATTTCTTCTTTGTTTTTATTTAAGAATTTTAGTACCCCATTTTCATAACGATAATTTTCTTCTTGTACAATCACAGGAACTGGTATAGGTATTTCCTCTTCTTTCTTTAAAGTACGTATCAAAAATACAATACCAACAATTACTAAAATGAAAAATAGTACGATGCCAGAAATAATCAAAATTCTTTGTTTTTTTGTTCTTTTTTTCCACCACGTTTTGATTTTTTCTTTTACTTTTACCTTTTCTGGTTTAGAAAAGAATTCGCTTTTAGGTTGTTCTTCTTGAATTTTTTCTTGCGTATTTACTAGGTTGTCATTTACTTCTATAATTTGATTGTTTAAATCGGTTAATTCTTCTAATTCTTTGGTTGTTTCAAATTCCGTTTTTTCTTCATTTGGCATATTCCCACATCCTTATTCTATAAATAGAATTATACCATAGGTTTTTTATTTGGAAAATGGGTAAACCATTAAAATTTTGAGTATCTTTACTCGTGATTTACTTAAATGGTGTGTTTTCTTCTCAAAATTTCTATTGATTCGTCTTGTATTATTTGGTGTTTCGCATAATAACTTAAGAGTAAGGCTTCTTGGAAAATGACTCTTTTTCCATACAAAGTATTTTGCCAATGAGTCAAATCTGTCTTTCCATCTTTAACGATTCTGCCAGTGTAATGAGAGCAGTCTAAAAACTTAGCCATTAAAAGCATACATCTTTTCATATGAAAATCTGAAGTAATTAAAGTGATTTTCGTATTTTCTTTAGAATATTTTTCTTCTATTACATCTAAGAAATATTTTATATTTTCGTAACTGTTTTTTGCTTTACTTTCCATTATAATGTCATTTACGGGAATACCACGGTCTAGAAGGTACTGTTTCATTTTAATGGCTCCTGGTGTAATTCTATCTAGATTCAACCGTCCTATTCCGCCTGTTAGTAGAATCTTTTCTATTCGTCCCTTTTTGTATAATTTTATCGATTCTTCTAACCTGTAGGGAATCATCGAAATTCCTCCTAAAACAATTCCGATGTCACTTTTTTCTTCACTTTCTATTGGTTCTTTTTGAAATACCATATGTTTTATCATATCATCACTATACTTTACTAAAATATCTATATACTGCGTGTTTGATAAGTTCATCGTTTCACCTAATTTTCTTTGGTTTTATTCTACATTAATCAAGAAAAAAAAGAAAGTAAAACCAATTACTTCTTTTGCATATAACTTACATTTGTAAGTTTTCTAACTAATCCTTCTTCTTTTGCTTTTTCATACGGCATGGCTGTAAACTCAAAACAGCCGCCATATTTATCCCGAAGTTTGTAAAGATTATTTTCAGGATAAAATGTGATATTTGTCAATTGAGGGTTTTCTTCTAAGGAAATTACTTTTTCTAAATCAGTACCACCAATATAAAAATTACGTTCTTGAATAAAACTTTCTAATTCCCAAGAATATATATAAATCCCTCATAAAAAATAAATAATGTTGCATCCCTATACTCTCCTAAAATAATTGTATCATAAATAGGAGGAAAAATACTATTCTTTTTCTGTTACTTCATCTACTATATAAGTCCCGTTTTCGTACCACAAGTCATTGTCTTCGTTAATAACGCCATATAAAAATACTTCTACATTTCTTTTTTCATATTCTTTGATTAAGTGTGAAGTGGTTAAATTATTCAAAAGACAAATAAAATCTAAATCATAATCGGATTCACTATTCAAGATATAATTTAATATACCTAGTTTTGCTGTACAGTTTTTTTTCTTTAATTTTTCGATTACTTTATTATGAAAACTCATTACATATATATTTTTCTTTTGGTATTTTTTAAAAATTTTTAAAAGTTTATGGTAAGGTAAATAACGATTTTTAATTTCGACAAGCATAATTTTGTCTGTATCTAAATCTAGTACTTCTTGTAATAATGGTAAATTGTATCTCTTTTTTAAATATTTATAGGTATGTAATCTAATTAAATTTGTTTTTATAAAAGCATTATGATTTATAACAAATTGGTTATCTAGTGTACATCTTATATCAAATTCAAATCCATTTATTTTATCGTTTTGAATAGCATTTTTAAATGCTTCTATTGTATTTTCTTTAATGGTTTTACTTCTTAAACCACGATGTGCAATTAATTTCAAAAAAATCACCTAATATAATATATTAGATGATCTATTTTTTGTGCTTATGAAACAAAATTTTAAAGACAATAAAAATTAGAAATAAGCAAGTAATGGGAATAATATAATTTTTATATTCAAACATAAAATTTGTTTCTAAAGATACTTGAGGATTTTCTAAAAAGGTACTTATGGTTTTTTCTTCCTCTTCTTTATATACTTGCAAATGATATTCTACACTATTTTTTTCGTCTTTTAGTAAAAGGGTAACGACAGAATTATTGGCTAAATCGTAGTTGTCATTCACAAAAACTTCTATGCCTTCTTTTGTTTTGTACTCTAAATCTATTTGTAAAACATCTTTTTCTAGAATTACAGTATATTCATTGTTTAATTTATCAAATGGTATACTAAGTGTACCATTTTTAATCTTAAGATCTTCTAATACTAAATCACTTGCTTTGACACTTACTGGAAAATATAAAAATACTACAATTAAAAAAGCAATTTTTTTCAAATCCTCACCCTCTATATCATTTTTAGTAAAATCTCATTCATAATATATAGTTTGTCCGGATTTATAAAAATATTGCCTTTTTTTAAAATTAAATCACCATTTTTTAGTAAAGGTCTTATGGGATACATTTCTTCTAGTTTTATCTGATACCTTTTTTCAAATTCTTTCACGTTGAATCCTTTTGTAAGACGAAACCCTAGCATTAAATGAGTATCCATTACATCTTGTTTCGTTAAGAGTTCTTTTTCCCCTGTATAGTCATTTTTTAAGTATTTGGTTAAGGAAAACGTATTGGTATAACGTACTTTATCTATATAACCTGAAGCAGACAGTCCAAATCCATAGTATTCTTGATTTTTCCAATAGCAAAGATTATGTTGAGATTCGTAGTCTTTTTTAGCAAAATTACTAACTTCATAATGATGATATCCAGATTTTTTTAGTACTTTACAAATTAATTCATAAATAGAAGCATCTACATCCTCCTTCATTCTTGGTGTTTTATTTAAATAGAAAAGTGTTCCTTCTTCCACCATTAAACTGTAGGTACTTATATGGGTTGGTTTTAAAGAAAGAATTTTTTTTAAATCTTCTTTTACTATTTTTTTATCTTCAAAGGAAAAACCATACATAAAATCAATATTGATATTCGTAAATCCCATTTCCTTACATAGTTTTATTTTTTCTTTAGCCTCTACAAAAGTATGCTTTCTTCCCATATATTTTAATTTTTCTGAATGGAAAGACTCAATCCCTATGCTTAGTCGATTTACACGATTATTTTTTAAAATTTCTAAAAGATCTTTTGTAATATCATTTAAGTTACATTCAAATGTCAATTCTTTTAAATGGTTTGTATGGAATATTTTTAAAATGGCAAAAAGTCTATTTAAATATTTAGAAGGTAAAGTAGAAGGCGTTCCACCTCCTATGTAAATAGTTTCTATATCTTCATTATTATATACGTCCTCTATTTCTTGTTCTAAGCAATTTAAGTATTCATAAACCCATTTGTCATGATAAAAAACTTTGCAAAAATCACAGTAAGAACAAATAGTTTTGCAAAACGGAATATGAATATAGACACTTTTTACTTCTTCCATAATATTACCCTCACTATTTTTTTAAAATTTCTCCCTCTTCCCCTATTTCTTGTTTGATAATTTGTTTTACTTCTTCCGTTAAATGAATGCTATTAATAATAGCACAGATTTCATTATCTGGCATATCGCTTTCTAACATTTGAAAAAAAATTGCATATAACTCGTCGATGGTTTGTGCGTTTTTGGCTAATTCTTTTAACTCTTCTACATTGATTTCTTTTTTCATATTCTGTTCTAAATAAATAGAGATTATTTAGAACCCCCCCCTAGAAATTGACGTTCTGTTATCTTGAACATAATTAAGATACATTTCTTGATATACAAAATGATGTAAATCTAGTTTAGATTCATAAACCATATTTCGGTTTGCTAAATCTTCACTCCATCTTTGAATAGAGACAGTATCATATCCAAGTTTATTTCCGCATTCTTTTGAAGAAAAATAATACTTCAAAAGATATCTAGCAATACTATCACGTTCTTCTTCTGTTAAGGCAAATGCCTCCTTCTTGGCCACTTCTAATATTTTTGTATCATCGATTTCTTTTTGTAATTCTTTCCATTGTGCTTTGATTTGTATTTCTTGTTCTTTGTTCTTCTTTTTTAGTGCCTCACTTAAATTTTTTACCAGAACACTACGAGCATGCCAATATTTCTTTGCATCATATAAAGCCATTTTTTCACTTGATTCATCTTCATTAAAGGTTTCTAAAAATAAATAATCTATGCTTTTGGGAGGCATTCCAAAAGATAGAAAAGTTCTTGCTACATCTAGTACATTTGTATCAAACATTTTAGCAATCGTTTTAAAAGAAACACGGTACGTTAAGGCCATTAAAACGATTTCTTTTTGTGTCTTTTCAGAAAAACGGTTCAAATGCTTATTGGAATCCACTTCTTCCACAAATCCATATTTATCTAAAAACAATTTCACTTCTTCTTTGTTGGATTGTGACATGTAAAGAAGAAAGGCAATAACGCTCATACTCGCATTTGCAGCGGCTTTTGGAAGTGTCATTTTTCCATTTATAAGAGCCACAACACTTTCTTGTTTTTTTGAATTTATCAAACTATTTTGATTCCACGATTTCCTGTCATTCCTTATTTTCATTGCATTTAATTTTTCATAGCGGTTTGGTTCATAAACTTCATAAGCAGGATTGTTTAATTTTAAAAGGGCTTCATTCTGTTCTTTAAAAGTTATTTTCTTAATTTCCCATATTTCCTTTTGAGAGTAACCAAGTGTTAATAGTCTCTCCATTTCATCAATTATTTCTTTTATTGTCATACTTCACCTTCTTTTTTTTACCGTAATTCTCACAACCAAATTTTTTGTAATTTGCATTCTACCGATTTTACTAATAACCAAAATTTACTTAGAACCCCCCCTAGAAATAATAGAATCATTATTTTTTTCTAACCATTTTTGACTTGCTGCTTGATAAAAATTATTATATAAAAGCATCTTTTCAGCAAATATCATATTTCGCTCTGCTAAACTATTGCAGTATCTAGAAAACGTAGTTCTATCAAGACCAAATATTGCGGAACATTTTGTGGAGGATAGATAATACTTAAGTTGAAATCTTGCTATCTTATCTTTTTCTTCTTGCGTATACTCTAGTGGATTTTTTTCTTTCAAACGTTGCACAAATAGATCATAGACTTCATCACGTAATTCTTCAAGTTGTTTTTTTATCAGCAATGATTCTTTTTCATCACCACTTTTCTTAACTTGATTTAAAGATTTAATTAGTTGGTTTCTCTTTTTCCAATAATTATGTGCGTCATGATATGCTTTTTTCTCATTAATCTCATCTTCACACCAAGTCTCTAAAAATAAGTGTCTAAACTTAATGCTAAATTGTCAAATGTTTTAAATGTTTTTATGACATCTTTTAAAGAAACTTTAAACATTTCGGCTATCATTTTATAAGATACTCTATAAGTTAATGCCATTAAAACAATTTCTTTTTGTACCTCAATAGGATTATTCATCAGACTTTTTTCACTTTCTTCATTTATAAAAATGCCATATAGACTTACTATTGGTTTAAGTTTATTTTTAAGTTCTGCATCTTCTATATCTATTAGATAAACAAAATAATCTATTAAGTCTATATGAAGATAGTTGGATGCAGTCAAAACATTTATTTCACTATTTGCCACTTTTTTCGTAATTTCTAATTTTAAATTCCTATTTGAAAAAAAACTATCATTTGTTTTAGAATAAGTATTTTGCTTACTATTATTTTTTATTTGTAACTTTAGATTTTCAAGATCATCTATTATTTCTTGTCTTCTCAAAACTTTCACCTTCTTTTTTGTTCTTCTTCATAATTTGTTGGAAAAGGATTTGCCATATCCACTTTTCTGTCATATCTTTGTATTTTTAAAGCATAAAAATCGTCTTTTTCTGCGAGTTGATTTTTACACTTATCGATTGCCTTATAATTAAGTCGCAATTCCTGTGTTGCTTTTGTTTTGGTGGGATAATATCTTAAAAGATAATAACCTACTGCATCCTTTTCTTCTTCACTTAATTCTTTAAGTGTATTCTTTTTTATATTTTGAATAATACTAGTATCATCTACTAATTTTAAATGTTCTCTAATTGCTTTTTGCAATTTTTCTACTAAGGCTACATTATTATCTTTCTTTGCAACCTTTAAGAATTTATACAAACGATTTCTCTCTTCATAATAAGATAAAGCGCGCTTATAAGAATAGTTTTTTATTTCCTCATCTTTCTCTAGTAGTTCCAAATACAGTTCATTTAATGCGTTCCAATAGTGTGAAAATTTAAGAGATGAAAATACTTCATGAACTTCTAAAGGGGATCTATCGATAATTCTTGCAACATCTTCTTCAGATGTACGATAGGTTAGAGCCATTAAAATAAGTTCTTCTATTACTTTATAAGGATAACTAAATAAACTCTTCGTAGGCTTATTTTCTCTTATAAAACCTTTTTCTATTAAAATTCCATTTATTTGTTCTTTTAATGGCTCCTCTGTTATTTTTAATAGTTCTTGCGCAAAAATACTTGTGTGTGTTTGTAGCACATTGGCTCCTTCTTCTAAAGTCATCTCTTTATTTACAATTTTTTGGGCTAGATTATGCAGTCTGGTATATTTAATATCTCGAGAACACTTCTTTCTTTTTAAAAAGTTCGCTTGATGAAGATTTTCTTGTTGCATTTTCGTTAACTGTTCATGACGTTTCCTATCTTCTATTTTCAGGGTACTCATAATTCTTTGGTACTGACTATCCGTTAAGCCTACTTTTTGTTTAGCCTCCATTACAAGTAATCCGTTTTTTGCACAATCCTCCAATTTTACTATATATTCTTCGTATTGCTTTCTAAGGATAAGTTGGGCTTTTTTGGTTTGATTTTCTTCTCCCATAAATCACTCTCCTTCTTCTTTTAAAATACTTAAAAAGGCTTCTTTTGGTACTTCTACACTACCAAGCATTTTCATTTTCTTCTTTCCTTCTTTTTGCTTTTCTAATAATTTTCTTTTACGAGAAACATCTCCTCCATAGCATTTGGCTAGGACATTTTTTTTCATAGCGCTAATATTTTCTCGCGCAATAACCTTTGAGCCAATACTTGCTTGAATGGGGACTTGAAACATTTGTCTTGGAATAATATTTTTTAGTTTTTCTACTATTGCACGTCCCCTCGTATAAGCAAAATCTTTATGAACGATAACCGATAAAGCATCAATTACATCGCCATTTAGTAAAACATCCATTTTGACTAAATTCGATTCTTTATAGCCACAAAGTTCATAGTCAAAAGAAGCATATCCCTTAGTTGTGCTTTTCAAGCGATCAAAAAAATCATAAACTATTTCGGATAATGGTATTTCATAATGGATATTAACACGCGTATCATCTATGTATTCTAATGATTTATAAATGCCTCTTTTATTTTGACATAATTCCATAATGGCACCAATATACTCACTTGGAACAATAATATTCGTATAAATGTAAGGCTCTTCTATTTTTTTTATGTATGTGTTGTCTATCATTTTATTAGGAGAGTCAATTTCAAGCATTTCTCCATCTGTTTTGGTTACTTTATAAATAACATTTGGACTCGTTGCAATAATATCAATCCCAAATTCACGCTCAATTCGAGTCATTAAAATGTCCATGTGCAATAATCCTAAAAAACCAATTCTAAATCCAAATCCCAAAGCACTTGAGGTTTCTGGTTCAAAAGTTAACGCAGCATCATTTAGTTTTAATTTTTCAATGGCTTCTTTTAAATTTTCATATTTGTTTGGTTCTACTGGAAATATTCCAGAATATACCATAGGTTTCATTTTCTTATAACCAGCAAGTGGTGTTGTTGCGCTTTGTTTTTCTAAAGTAATGGTATCTCCAACTTCTACCGATGTAATGTCTTTAATACTAGCACATATGTATCCTACTTCTCCGCTTTCTAAACTATCTAATTTTTGTTCTTTAGGAGTATGAACTCCTAATTCAGTCACTTCAAAACTTGTGTTGTTTGCCATCATTTTAATCGTATCTTTTATTTTTAACTTTCCATCTACAACCTTAATTAAAGCCACTACTCCTTTATAGGGATCAAAATAGGAATCAAATATCAAAGCGCGAAGAGGATCTTCAGTATGACTTTCAGGTGGACCAATACGTTCTACAATCACATCTAAAAGTTCTTTTACTCCTACACCTGTTTTGCCACTACAAAGTAAGATTTCCTCTTCACGAAATCCAAATATTTTTTTGAGTTCTTCTTTCACTTTAGGAACATCTGCATTAGGTAAATCAATTTTATTAATTACAGGAATAATCGTAAGATCAGAATCTAGGGCAAGATAGAGATTAGCAAGAGTTTGGGCTTCTATTCCTTGGGCTGCATCGACAACTAAAATGGCACCTTCACATGCCGCTAGACTTCTAGAAACTTCATAAGAAAAATCGACATGCCCTGGGGTATCTATTAAATTTAAAATATACTCTTCCTCCTCATACTTATAATTAAGACGCACAGCATTTAATTTAATTGTGATTCCACGTTCTCTTTCTAAATCCATATTATCTAAAACTTGATTTACCATTTCTCTTTTATCAATTGCATTGGTTATTTCAAGCATTCTGTCTGCTAGCGTGCTTTTCCCATGGTCTATATGAGCAATAATGGAAAAATTTCTAATTTTTTCTTGTTTCATTCTTCATCACTACTCTATATTATACTGAATTTTTTTTAAAATGAAAGAAAAAAAGAGGTTTTTTCCCCTATATGAAACTATTTTAGTCTTCGTATACGTTCTAGAACTTCTTCTTTAAAAAAATACGTTGGGATAGAAGAAAGCGGGATTCTGATGTTTACCATTTCCAAAAACATCTCTTCCATTCTTTCTTTAGACATTCTATTTTGAGCGTCTTGCATTTTTGAGGGAGTTAAATCTAAATGTAAATAAAGTTGTTCGTATAAAAATTGATTTAATGTTTCAAAGCCTAATTGGGCTCTGTTATTTGCAAGATTCATGCTTAAATACGTATAAGCATCTCCCATTTGGTATTCTGCATATATTTTGTTAGGTAAATCAAATATATCTTGATGAGTCATATAAAACTCTATAATTTTGTTGCTATTTCTTTTACATTCTAAAAAGTGATAAAATGTCCATTCCTCATTTACGTCTTGATTTTCTAATCCAGAAAAGTTTTGATTAAAAAATTGGGGATTAAAAATTGACATCACTTCTTGTTCACTCAGCGATTTTTTATTTTGAAAATCAATTACTAAATATTTATACATATACGCTTTTATAACGAAATAGGTTGTTTCTTCGTAATTTAGTAATTTTATTGTTTCTATATTAGAAAACCATGAAAAGTCTTTTAAGCAGGAATTTAAAATGTCTTTAAATTTTTGATAAAGATTGGCTATTTTTAAAAAATAGGGAAGAAAGTCTTTTACTAATACATTTTCTTCAGTTACTTCAAAATATAGAGAAAATAAAGCATCACACAACTTATTTTTGTCCTCCATAAGCATTTTCCTTTCTGTATGCTCTATTGTAAAGGGTTATATGAATATTTGCAAATATTTTTAGAAGAAAATCTTTCATATGTATTTATTATCAACTAAAAAACATTTGTACCTAACTTTTCATGTTTTGGAAAATCAAAAACTTCTCATAAATAATTATTCTTGATTTTTGCAAAGTTACTTAGTTTGCTAATAGGAATTTGAATTAGAAAAAAATTTCTAAGTAAACAAGGATTTTACAATATTAAAAATCTCTGTAATTCCCGAAGACATAAAAGATTCTACTTTACTACCAATAAAAATTGCCGCATCGGTTGTATTATTACTATAATCGTGGTGTTCAACGTAAGTATAAGAATTGACATCAATCGGATTTCCATTTTTTATATCATTTTCAAATTTCTTTATGCTTTCCTCAGTCATTGCTGTTTTTTTTGTCACCTTAGCCTCGTAATAACCGCTTTCTAATGCAATATAAAGACTAATAAATAGAAGAAAAAGTGCACTTAAGATTCTAAAAAAAGGGTTTTTCTCTTTTTTTTTCATTACAATTCTCCTTTTATATAATGATGTATCGCTTCCGCAAGTAGAGATAACGTATTATTAATTTCTGTTATATTATTATATTGGCCTCCTACTTCGATTAGAATAGCGTTAGGACTAACATTTTGATTATAGATGCCATTTACCCCACTTCCTCCTTTTTGGGATATACCTCTAGAAAGTTTTTCATCTTTTTCTTTTATATAAGCATTGATTGTTTCTGCCATTTTTAAATTACTCTTATAATTTGGATTGTCTTTTCCAATAACGAATAAAACTTTAGCATATTTTTTATTTTCTATGGTAGTTGTAGTTATGTCATAAGAACTAGAATCACGATGTAAATCAATAAAAAACGAAAGGCTCGGATTTTTTTTAATAGCATCCTCGAGTAAAATTTTAGAAGCCGCATAGGAATAGGAATATTTCCAACTATGTACTCTTAAAAGTTCTGCAATGTCATTTGTTTCTACCATAGAGGGAATCCCTAAATCATTTAAAGATTCTCTTAAGATATAAGATGCCATTAAAACACTTGGTGTTATATTATAAGAAGCATTATTGCTTTTTTGATATCCTTCTGTTTGATGGGTATTGTAAATGTAGACAATTGGATCTTTTACGGTGTTATCATAAGGATCTTCTATATATCCCGCCTCTATCCCATTTACTAATTCCTCTCCTTCTTCTTTTAAACTATCAACACCTAGTGTATATTTCAATAAAAAATTAGTACTGTTTAAATTCACGATATCGTAAAAAATATTATGTGTTTTTTTAGTATTTAAATTGTAGTCTACTAAATGATTGATTAACGTCTCATTATCTAATTTAATTAGAAATTTATTGTAAAGCAGATTAAAAATAAAAAGAAAAGTAGTAAGAGCGATTGTCATACTAAAAAGGATTTTATATCTAAATTTTAATTTTCGCTTTATTTTGATTCTTTTTTTCATAATCCTCACCCTTTTTTTCTTAAGTATACTGATTTCTTATAGAAAAAAATGTCACAAAAAAAGGAAAATGAATTTCTTTTTCCTTTTGTCTGGTTCCTCCTTATTTTTTTAGAAAAATATTATTTAAACTACTTGCAATAATATTCGATGAAGAATCCATTACTTCATGAATAAGAACACTTGTATAAAACTTTTTATTTAGTTCTAAACATAATGGAACACCAACAGATAAAACAGGAATTCCAAATGTTTTATAACAAATTTCTTTCGATGCGTTTAATGCACTTCCTGGAATAATTCCTGTATCGTTAATTTCAATGGCACTATTTAGATATTCTTCCGATTTTGTTGCTAAGGAATCAATCATAATAATCACGTCAGGTTTTAAATCCGTTACTACCATTTCAATTAATTTGAAGGAATTAATTCCAGTTTTCTCTGTGACAGAGGGATTAAACAAAGCAATCTTTGGAAGTGTTAAAAAATCGTGGTACTGATTGGTTGCCACTATTTTTTCAGTGGTGATACCCCCTAAAGCATCTCCATCTACTCCTTTATTTCCAAGACCTATTACCAATACTTTCTTGGTTTTCTGGTATTTTTTTAAAAGTAATTTAAGAATGCGCTCTACTTCTTTAGTAAGAATATTTTCCTTTGTTAGCAATGTTTCATAAGTAAATTGCATAACAAAGTAATCTCCTACTTCTTTTTTTAATTCTTTTTTTGTTTCTTTAGCCACCACGTAGTGAGACGTTTTAAAGCAATTTGCTTTCTTTTCTTCTAGTTTGTATTTCGCATCAATTTTATCAATTCCTACATCTAAAAATAGTTTTTGTTTCATAGGTATTTTCCTCCTACTCTTAGTATGAGAAATAAATTTAGAATTACTCGCATAGGATTTTAATGGGTTATACTTGCAAAAGTCTCTTAGTTTTGATAGAATTGGTATTGAATTTAAGAAAGGAGATTTTTATGCCTAATATTAAAAGTTCTAAAAAAGCAGTAAAAGTAATTGCAAAGAAAACAGATAATAATCATGAACTTAAAGCAAGAGTAAAAAACTTAATTAAAAATTGTGACCTTGCTATTAAAGCAGGAGAAAAAGAATCAGCAAACTCTTTATTTAACGATATGAAAAAAAATATTGACCATGCGGTAAGTAAAGGCTTAATTAAATCCAATACGGCAGCTAGACAAAAATCTAGACTATCAAATAAAATTAAAGAAATGAAGTAATACCTAGACGTACTTCTTTTTTTAATGATAAAATGAATAAGGTGATACAATTGAAACTGATAAAAAGAACTTTAATTCCTCTTTTGTGTATACTGGCAATCGCTTTTGTTTTTCTGCATGTTGAAGAAATTTCTAACAAAATCTCGGTGGCACTTGAAAAAAATCCTGAAGTAATTGTTGCAAATGCAAATACTTATAAAAAAACAGATGATTTTTTATTTGTACAAAATACTAGTCATTTTACTCCACTTAGTTATAATGATATCTTAAATATTTATTATACGATAACAAATAGTGGTTATAAAAACTTTACTTTCTATTGTCCTAGTGAATATAAAGAGTGTACAAAAGATGTTGAAAAAATTAGTGACGATCCAGAAACACTTACTTATATTAACAACTTTGTTCATCCTTACAATAGTTTTTCTAATATTCAAACGGTAATCTCGGAATCTGGTGAAATTAATATTACTATCAATTATTTATACACTGAAGAAGAAATTAGTATCATTAACAAGAAAGTAGATGAAATTTACACAGAAGTTATAACAACTGATATGACAGATTACGATAAAATTAAGACAATCCATGATTATATCGTCAATCATTCTAAATATGATATTGAAAGAAATGACAAAGACACTTCTGATTATAATTCTTACAAAGCCTATGGGCCTTTAATAGAAGGATTTGCTACCTGTAGCGGATATACAGACGCTATGGCACTTTTCTTAGAGAAAATGGGAATTAAAAATTTTAAAGTGGCAACGGAACTTATGCAAAAAGATATCTCTGGTCACGTATGGAATGCCGTTTTTTTAGATAATAAATGGTTACATCTTGATTTGACTTGGGATGATCCAGTAAGTGATGATGGAAAAGATTATTTACAACATAAATATTTTTTGATTTCTTCTAATGAACTTGTAGAAGCAGACAAAGGAGAAGTTGTGGTAACAGAACATATCTTTAGTGAAAGAATTTATCCAGAACTAAAAAAAAGTAATGCTTAAAACTACATTACTTTTTATTTTGGGTTTCAATATATTCTACTACTTCTTGAATTGTATTCTTAAAATTATCGTAATCCACATCAAACCATTTTATATCCATTTGATTTTGAAACCATGTGTATTGTCTTTTGGCATAGTTTCTAGAGTTTTTCATACACTCTTCTACTACCTCAGTCAGTGTCTTTTTATTTTCAAAGAACGGATAAAATTCTTTATATCCAATTCCCGTCATTAATGCTTTTGATTTTATATTCTTGATACAAAAAGGTTTTACTTCATCGATTAAAGGAATAAGCATTTTAGAAAAACGTTCATTAATTTTTTCGTATAAAATTTCCCTATCTGTTGTTAATCCGATAAAAATAACATCATCGTAAAGTAAAGTGAAATCATTTTTCTTGGGAATTTCTCCTTTTTCTAAACGTGTTAAAAGACGAATCATACGTTTACGATTATTTTTATCATAAACGATTCCATATTCATAAGATTCTATTCGTTTTATTAGTTCTTCATTGCTTAAATTTTTATATTTGTCTGTAGATGGATTTTCTTCTTCTACAAAGTTGTAATCATATAAAGCCGCTTTTAAGTAATACCCCGTCCCACCTACAAATATAGGGATTTTTTTTCTATTTTTTATGTCTTCTATTTTTTCTCTAGCGTCGCTCTGGTAATCGAAAACAGAATAGTCTTCTTCTACTTTTTTTATACTTAATAAATGATGAGGTATTCCTTTTTGCTCTTCTTTGGTTACTTTGGCAGTCCCAATATCTAATCCTTCATAAATTTGCATAGAGTCGGCATTAATTATTTCTCCGTTATAAATTTTGGCAAGTTCTATACTTAATTTGGTTTTCCCTACCCCTGTTGGTCCTACTATTGCTAAAATCATACTCCTCTATTCTCTTTCATTTCTGCTTTATCTTCTTTTATAGGTAGCATTAATTCTCCTATTTTTTGCTCTTTTGTTTTGTTTGAAACTATTGCTTTGGCTTTAAGTATAATATATCCTTTATTCATTGTTTTTTCTATCTCCCTTTTAAAATTTTTTCATAATTAACAAACGATTTTGTTCTCTTAAATAATTCTCATAAAGTTCTTCATCTATGCCTTGTATCCTTAAGTCCAATTTTTGATTTTCAGTTAAATATCCGTTTTGACTGTTTTTTAAATATTCTCTGTATTCACTTCCTAGATTTTTCCATATTTTTAATTGATATTTTAACTGTTTTAAGGCTTTCTTATCGTGTACTTTTCTTTTTTCTGGGCTTGCATTTAAAATGGATGGCATTTGAGTATTTCCTTTTAATTCATATAGAATTCTTTCTTCTTTAGGCAAAGTTTCTCGTAAATAAGAAAATGATTTAGAAAAGGAACAAGAAGCAAGCAAAGCCACTATTCCCCCGAGAGGCCATAACCATATTGCTTGTCTTTTAAAACTTTTCTCTTTAGATTTACTTTTCTCCACTTGGATTTTATTTTCTCGAAGTTGATTTTCTATTAACCTAATTTTATTTTCTTGTTTTAAAATTTTTTCTAAATTCTTTGTCGCTTTCCTTCTTTGTTATTTCTTCTTTTTCATTAAAAACGAAAGACTTTTCAGTCGCCAGAATATATTTTATATACAAATGAATTACCTTCTTAAGAGCAAATTCTATTATATTCTCTTTTTATTTTCTGTCAATTTTATTTATAATAAATTCTAATACTTTGCCATATTTCTCAATCGCTGTTTCGCCTTTGTTTACTAAAAATTCTTCAAAGGAAATAGAAGTATTTGTCACTTTTATTTCCTCTTGTTCTTTATAACATTTTGTTCCAGCCAAACTCCCTTTTTCTTCCTTTAAAACTTCTAATGTGTTTTTGGCATTTAGTCTAACGATTCCCTCTAACTCTTCTGCCTGATAATCAAATTCTTCTAGCGTTCCAGTAAATAGGCACCCATATACATTTGCAAATGCTCTATCTCTAAACATAAAGCCATTCTCTTCTTCTCTATCTAATATATATTTATTAATTTCAATTAATTCGGCTTTATTATAATCTACATGGTAGCCAATTTCCTCTTCTATTTCACGCCCAAAGGCTTCTTTTATTGTTTCTCCACTCTTTACATGTCCTGATGCCGTAGTATAAAGTTTATTTTTATCCTTTCTTATTTGAAAATACACATTCCCCTCTTTGTCATATAGCCAGCAATGAACAGTATTGTGCCATAATGCCTCTTTGTGTACTTTACTTCTTTCTTCACTCCCTAAAAACTTTCCATTTTCATCATAAATATCTAAATATTCCATTTCCATTCCTTCTTTCTTTTTCATTATAACATAAAATGCTCCTATGCTATGTTATAATGCTTTTGGAGGAAGAAAAATGATAAAAGAATTTAAAGAATTTATTTCACGTGGAAATGTTGTGGATTTAGCAGTTGGGGTTATTATCGGAGGTGCTTTTAGTACTATTGTATCTTCTTTAGTAAACGATATTTTAATGCCTATGATTGGAATCCTTCTTGGTGGTATTAATTTTAGTAATCTTTCTATTCAACTAGGGGATGCAAAAATCATGTATGGAAGTTTTATAGAACATGTACTTGACTTTTTAATTGTTGCATTTTGTGTATTTCTATTTGTTAAATTTATTAATAAACTTTCTAGAATTGGTCGAAAAAAAATTAGCCAAGAAGAAAAGAAAGAAGTTACGCAAGATACCGAACTTGCTTTATTAAAGGAAATTCGTGATGTTTTAAAACAAGAATCTAAACCAAAAAAGAAACGAATGCCAAAAACAAAAAAGAATGCTTAGTTTTTTTTGTTTTTTTGCTAATCATTAATTAAAATGATAGCAATGAAATTCATATAGTAACAAAAAAAGAAGACTCGCAATGCTTTAATAACGTTTTTTATAAGAAAATACTTAGCCATCCAATATCGTTCTTTCTTGGTATTTTGAGAAAGTTTTTTAATTAAATAATCGCTCAATTATTCAAAAGAAAAAGAAAAAAGCAATTAAAGTTTTTTCTTTTTTATTTTGTTAAAGCCTTTTGAACATCCTCTGGAAGTTCATTAAACAAAATCTCTTCCCATTTATGAACTCCAAATGTTTTTACTTCTAATTTTAAATATGCATTTTCTTTTAGTTCTCTACTTGTTTTAAATTTTAATTCTTTCTTATTTCCTTTTTGGCTATAACAATCTAATGTATATTCATATTTCATATCGTCGCTGGTAGACAATTTTTCTACTTTTGTATTATCGATTTGAGTATAATATACTTTTTCAAAGTTTTCCATATAATAAAATCCAACACCACAACATATAATAAATATAATGACTCCTATAAAAATTAAAACTTTCTCTTTCATATTTTTTTCCTTTCTTTTTTTTATTCTAATATAAAAGATAAAATTTTACATTCGTTTAAGATTACAAAAGGTTACAATTCTGTAATAGGTTTATAGTAATTCTTCTCAATCTACTTTTTCTAAAAACTCTTTTGGACAACATCCATCTTGAAACGCAATTGCAATATGATTTAATTTACTAAAATTCATATTAAGTTCATCATCGTATTTTGAGAAATACTCTTCTTTGGTTACATTTTCATAATACTTTTTATCTAACATTTTATTATCGCTATTACTACAATCAAAGCCATAAAATAAATCGCTAATTCTTTTTTGAACTTCCTCATCGTTAATATTAATTCTATAAATGTTTTTGTACTTGGATAATTCTTCTATTTTACTTCCTAATTTTTTATAGAGAGGATATCGAAAAAAGTAAATGTAATTAGAGCCATGCTTCCCTCGAAAATTGTTTAGAGCATTTATATAATCTTCTCTTGTCAGATTTTCTTTTCCTTTGTAGTTTTTTAAATTCCAATCATTTGCTATTCTATTTTTATACTTTAAGACATTCTTATCAAATAAATCATACATAAATTGCACCCTGGCTCATATCTGCATTTTTATCCACTATATGATAGAAATAGAAAGATGTATTTATTTTTATCAATTTTTGTTATATCAAAGTCTTCTGGCATATATTCACTCAGTACAGACTCTGCCCAACCCAATTTTAGAGATGTAGTATAATCTCTTAAATATCCATACATTAGCAATAGAACATCTGCTATTTCTAATTTTGGTGGACGACCACCTTGCATGTGTTTTTTCTTTTGGGTTTTATATTTTCGGTTTAATCATAGGTAAGAAAAATTGATTTACTACTGAATCATATTCCACAATGTTATCAATAAATTCACTAATATATTCTTCTATGACATTTTCTTTGATTGTTAATTTACAATCGTTACAATAATAGTAGAAATAGGAATTACCATTCTTTTTAGTAGTTGCTTTACCGCCTAAAATACGATTACATTTAGGACATCTCAACTTTTGTAAAAATAAATATTCTAATGTTCTTTTGTAACTTCTTGAATTCTTTTTCTTTTGTATTTGGCATTCTTCCCATAATTCTTTTGCAACAAGAGGTTCTACAACATCTTTATAATAAGTAGGATTTTTAGTTCTTTTACCATGAACAAAATCTCCTTTATAAATTTCATTTTCTAATATTTTTTGAATAGTAGAATCATACCAATTTGTTCTACCTAAAACTTCTTCTTTCTTAAAGATACTAGCGATTGTTTGATAAGAATTATCCTCATAATATAAATTAAATATTCTAACAATTATATCTTTAGTAGATAAATCTGGGACTAATATTTTCCCCTCTCTTTTATAACCTAAGGGACTTTTGTGAGGAATATGTCTACCACGTACATAATAGCACCAATTGATATATTTGAATTTATAGTTTTTTTTAATTATATAGTAGACTTATATTAAAAGAAAAGTTATAATAGAATTACTTATTAGGAGGTTATGGTTATGAAAGAAATAGTAAAAAATAATATTATAAATTATGAATTAATTAAAATTAGAAAAAATACACCTATATTAGAATATTTAAAAAGAAATAATTTTTCCTTTAGACTAAAACAAGTTACACCAAAAATATTAGAGCAATTAAAATTTTCAGATAATCTTATTGATATGGAATATGGAAATTTTATTGCTGGTTATGCCTCTTTAAAAGGAAACGATTTTAGAAATAGTGGAGGCTTAAAAATTTCTGATTCAAAAAAAAATATTAATGGTTCATTTATAATTGAGGATAGAAGAATAATATACTATGCAATTCAATCTTTTGATGAAGAAAGGGACACATTTGTATATGGAAGTGGACCTGAATTTTATACAAGTATGTCAATGTTAGATATATTAAAAGAAGAATTAAATAGAAAAAGACAGTATTTAATTTATATGGGACAAAAACTAAATGGTTATAGATTAGAAGAACAATTCGATGAAGTATCTAAAAGTGAATTATTAGAATATGCACAAAATCGTGAAAAGGGAGAATATGTTTTAAATAAAATAAGGCGTTATTAATATTTAAAATGACACTTTAGTAACACACTACTAAGTCGTCATAGCCAACTTAGGTTTCGTGTACCAAAGTGATCCTTTGGAATTCTTGAAAAGCAATGTAAAAATTGCTTTTTTTAACTATTAAAAATAAGTTGGTGCTATTATGTGCATTGAGGCTGTCCAACCTTTATTGCACCTGCTAAGCCAATCTTCGTTCTTTCACTTGTTCTTTCTATTTCTTGTTGACTAACTGAAGTAAGTATTCTTGAAATCATTTTATCATTTGCATTAGTAGTGTTTATATCATCATTAGCACAATCTAGGAAAGCATCATTTTCTTCTAGGAATGTTAAAATCTTCTCCCAATCTGCTACTGAACGAGTAAGTCTATCAAGTTTTAATACAACAATCGTATTACATTTCTTGTCTTTAATATCTTGTAGCAATTCATCAAATGCAGGGCGTTTATTTCCAGTTTTAGCACTTATTCCAGCATCTTCGTAAACTCTATATACTTCATAACCTTTGAACTCATACATAGCCCTTAAACGCTTTTCTTGTTCTGGCAAACTAAAACCCTCTCTAGCCTGATCTTCTGTGCTGACTCTTACGGAACACATATACCGTATTATTTTAAAACACTAGATATAATCAATTTTGATTACAAAATAAATACCAATATCACTATTGGTATACAGTTAAAACAAGAAAAAATACATATTGATAAATTAGATGTAACTTTATCATTAGGACTTTAAAGTAGCATATTTTAATTTGAAAATAATTGTTGAATAAAGAAACTACTGATTTTTGCTTTCAGTAGTTTTAATTATATTTTTTGAACTTAATTACTATTAGATTTTTTTTAGAATTAATTGTTTGCCAATTAGCTCAGGATTATTCCAGCCTAAACAACTACTTCCCTGTGGTTGTCCAAATTCATCTAATCCCACTTTTTCACACTGTTCAATCTTACAACTACCATTGGTACAATTTCTACAACATCTATTTTCTATTAATTGCTTTAAATACTCTCTCTCTTCAGAAGATAACTCACTTGCTAACTTAACATAAAATTCACTAGGACTTTCAATAATTTGTTCTATTAAATGTTCTAAAGGAAAACTATATGTTTTTATGATTTTCATATCGCAAGTTTTTTGCTCAATTGTTTCTTCTATTTTTTTATATCTATCTAATGTTTCTTGGTGTTTCTCTTTAGTTACTTTTAAGTTCTTTTGAAAATCTTCATTATATGGTAATATTCCAATTGTATGATGAAGAATTTCTTCATTTGCTTGATCTGCTACTACTTGTGCTTCATCAAAACTATTAAACAATTGATTTACAAAAATAGAATTAGTACACTGAGAATAAAAATTATATTCCGGAATTACTGGTTCAAATCCACCAATATATATTTTATCCTTTTTTTGAAATGGAAAAACAACTTCATATTTAATTTTAAAAGTTCCATCTTGTAAATATTCTTTTTCTTCTCGAATAACATAACATTTTGATACAATATTGACTACCACATCATATTCCCGTTCTAATTCGTTTAAACCAGGATACCAACCTATTTGTTCTTCAATTGGCATAACTGCATATTTTATTGGATATTTTAACTCTTTTTTTACTTTCATAGTAAATCTCCCTAATATCAAATATAATAACACAAAATATGTATTTTTTATAGATTCTTATGATACAAAAAATTATTATTTAAATGAAAAAGTAAATGCCAAAAACAAAAATATGATAGACATTTAATCTTGCAGAACTTTTTATACAAGTCAAGGGCGAGCATAGCGAGTTCCTCTAGACCCTTGACTTAAGTTTATTGTTATAATTTTAAATGGCAAAAGTGCATATTTGTACTTTTGCTTATTAATCACTATAATAATCTTTGATATTTTTGCTAGTTGTAAACGAAAGGAATGAATATTTATGAAAACTAGCAATAGTTATCAAAAACATCTTACTTTAGATAAAAGAATTAAAATTGTAAAAGGAATTGAAGAAGGAAAAAACTTTAGTGAAATCGCACAAAACATTTCTAAATCTTATAAAACCGTTTCGAATGAAATAAAAAGAAACAGAAATATAGAACACTGTACTTCATGCTATGGGAAAGAAAAAGTTTGTGAAAAAACTTTAAAACCACCTTATGTTTGTAATGCTTGTCCTTCAAGAAAGGGTTGTAGAAAAACAAGATATTACTATTATGCCGAGGATGCTCAATGAAAATACGAACAATTAAGACATGAGGCTAGAACTGGTATTGATATGACCTCTACAGAATTTAAAGATTTAAAATTCTATTTTAATATCAGGATTAGAATTATAAGTCTTTTTTTCTCTTTTATTATGTGAACCTATTTGTGCTAAATCATTTAAAGTATAAATAGGTTCACTTCTAAATATTGCATAATTTAAATTCATATATCAATCCTCCAATCTTTAAATTTATACAAATTAAAAAGATATGATTTCTCATACCTCTGCAACTTATTCAAAACTAATTATATATTTTTGCTATTTATAAATCTTTATATCAATAATTTTTAAGAACACAACTAATTTTATTTATTTTATTACTGATACAACTATTTTTAAGTTTTCATCATTTACTTTTTCATTTTTTATAGATTCTAATTTTATATTATAATCTTCAATAATTCCTTTAAAATAAAGTAAATCATAGATTTTATTATTGTGTGTCATTTGGTATACACTAGATTTGTTTTATCTACTTTTCTAATACTGCCATTGATAATCTTAGGTGTAGTATTACAAAAATCACAAATAATATCTAATCTTCTTTTTAAAGATTCTGCCATATCAATTTCTTGTTTGATTATATTAACCATAGACACCAACCTTTCTGACATTGTTTTTTCCTTAAAACATAAAAAAACAATCTTTCGATTGATTTCTATATATCAATGTCCGAAAAAGTTCGAACAGAAACGTCAATGGTGCATTTACTGATGGGGTTTTGCACTCATCAGCAAAAAAATAAGTTCACTGGTATTTGATATATTTATTATATCGTTTATCTTAGTTTAAAGCAATATCATTTGTTGCAGAAAATTGTAATTTAGCAAATAATATGTGCTGTAATAATTGTATAACTATATGAGTTAATAGTTATCTTTATATTTTTCTTTAGCTAGGTTAACTATTTCATTAACAAATTCTTTCTT
>CANOWY010000015.1 GCA_947571135.1 uncultured Mycoplasmatota bacterium | reverse complement strand
GTGGTATTTATAATTTTGAAATTGCGAGTAGATAGTTTCGGGACAAGTCTATTATTAATTACCAAATTTTCAACTTCTATAACAGGCATTTGAAAATTATTATTATCTACTATTTTATATTCCATAAATTTTATTCTCCTCATTATAAGTTTACCATTATTTCAAAAAGGACAAAAGAAACAATTAATTTTCCTCAGTCAAATATTTCTTATTCACAACTATCGTAATAATATCCTGCTCAAAGAATGAATTTGTCATAATTAAATGTCCTTTGTATTTTCCATGTTCATCAAAACTATTGTCTACTTTAAATTGTTTCACTACTCCATCATCTACTTTTGCACCAATGATACACATAGCATGGTCATAATTTATTAAATCTAGTGTTAATTTTTCTTCTTTCGAAACTTCTTTTATGTTTAACAATTCTTTGTATTTATAGATATTGTCGTCTAATAGGTTTAAGTCATAGTCTAATGTAGTTGATTCTTCACAAGAAAACCAAACTCCTATGCCATCTTGTAATTGCCTTAGCACTACTTCTTTCATTTTTTCAATGTTTAAAGTTTTAAAATGTTCTGTATCGTTTAAATAAACAATAGGTACATAAGCATAACTGTTATAAAAAACTTCTTTATCATACGAAATAACTGTTATATAATCTTCTAAATTATCTTTTAAATACCTATCTCTAAACTCTAAAGGAGTCATTTCTTTTTTGTCCCATTTAAAACACAAAGGCGGATTTCCCATGGTTTTCGATAAAAATGTATAGGCTTCTTTCATAAAATAACTTTTTAGTTCTTCTTTTTTGTAATCCTTCTTATTTAATAACATAGTAGCGTCTGATTTTATTTTTGCTTTTAGTAGTTCTAATACTTCAAAAGCATTATAAGTTACTTCTGCCTCCTTCATAGCACTAGTAGGAACGAAACCATATTTTTTTACCAGTTCTCTACAATAATGAAATGTTCCATAAATGCCTACATATTGGTTTACTTTGTTATTGATATCTTCTAAAGTAATATTTTCTTTAGAAAGTAAGTCGTTATAACAAGTATTTACTTTTTCTAGTTTGTCATAGAAATCTAGGTAGTTGGCAGACAAATCTAGAGTATCTATTTCTAATGTAGGATTTTCTTTTTGCATAATACTTTTTATTACACGTAAGAAAGCATAAATACTACATTGATAACTTTCCTTTTGGTCATAAACCTTTACTTTTGGTATTTCTATATTAAAATCATATTTGTATTGAGAGGCAAGGTCTTTGTTTAGACAAGTTTTACGTAAGCCATATTCTTTTATACTTTGTTCTATTTTACCATTGTTTTTATTTTCTTCATATTTACTTCTAAATTGTTCAATATCTTTTATTTCTATTTCTTGTTTCATATGTTTTATTCACCTAAATATAGTATACAATAAATTGGAATATTTTTAAAATTTTAGCGTATAAAAAGGCAAATTTTCTTCACCTTCATTTTTTAACTATAACAGAAAATTGATTAGCATCTGCAAACTCTTGTGCTTTTTCTACATTAAATATAGGATTGTCTATAATATTTAATATTTCATAATTTTTACTCGAAAACCATTTTATAAAAAAGTCTTTCGTATATTGATTAAAATAAGTATTGTATTTAGGGTTAAAAGGTTCTTTTTCATATTTTTCTTTTTCACCTTTTAAATGTTCCATTACATTAATAATTAGAATTCCATTTTCTTTTAATAATAAATCAAATTTTTCTAATATTTTTATTGCTTCTATATCATCAACATGAATTAGAGTAGCAAAGCAAATTATTGCATCAAATGAATTACTTGAAAATTCTAAATTTCTCATATCCATCACTTTGAAAGTTGCTTTTGGAGCATTTTTTATAGCCTCATTAATCATATTTTTTGAAGAATCAATACCTATTACTTCAAAATTTTTATTACACTTTTCTGTTAAATATTTTGGATAATCTCCTATGGCAGTTCCTACATCTAAAATTTTGCTATTTTCTTGTAAGTTTTCTACTAATATATCGATTTCTTTTTGAAACTGAACATTGCCTTTTAAGTCCTTAGAATTAAAATACTCTACGTATTCGGGTACTATACTGTCATAAGTTTCGATCGTTTCTTCTATTTTATCTTTAAACACTTAAAAACACCTTCTTTATTTGATTTAATAATTCTTCTTTTTTACTTTCTTCAAAGTACCCCTCAATTTTTCCAACTAACTCTCCATTTTTAAAAATTAATAAAGCCGGATATTCTTTTAGTTCATAACTATTTGATACTACATTATCAAAAGAGGCTTTATAAAATAAAGTAGATTCAGACAAATCTTTGGTTAGTTCTTTTATAGGGATAGATTTTAGTAAACAATTAATATTGGCTTCAATGAATGCTTCAATTAAAACAAGTTCTTTATCTTTTACTTTGCTCTCAATTTCATCTGCCCCTATCATAAAAAATTCTGATAAAGGTGCCGCACCATATCGGTCTACAAATAAATCTTTAGTTGTTCTTGGATCACTCTCAATTTCTTTTTGAATTTCTATGGCCTCTTCTTCTGTTTTTGCTACTCTAAAAGCACCAATTGGACAAGCCTTTTCACATAATCCACAGGAGATACATTTTGTATTATCTATTTCAACAGATTGTGTTTCTACATTAAAAGTTATCGCTTTTACTGGGCATACTTCTATTCCACTACATTCGGGAGCATTATCACAAATTTTATAATTTCTAAATGATGGCAAACTATTCACCTCTTTTTTGAAACACTCTATAGCATATTTCTTCTGAAACGCGTAAATCTTGTAACATATCTGCGTTTTCTAAAATTTCATCAATTTGCTCAATCATTGCTTGCTTTTCTGTTTCATCTTTTGGAATTTTAATATCTGCCCACCAATCAAGCATTTCTAATTCTAGTTCTTCTCGAGTTACAAATCTATCTTCATTAAATGTAAGTCCTTTTTCTACTAAAGTGTATCCATTTTCTTCCATAAAAGATTCGATAAGTTCATTTGATTTTCTTATTCTATCACTATGATTTTCGTTTGGATTAAATACTTTAAATAACTCATTAGTTACGGCATTTTCTGTTGGTTCTACAAAAATAATGGTATTACTAACACGAATCATTTCTTCTAGAATTCTTCTTTTTAAATCCAAGTCAACACTATAAACTTCTCCACTTAAATCAAATTCATGAAAACTAGTATTTAATAAAACATCAAAACTTTTATCTTCAAACTTCATATTTTCGGCATCCATGAGCATAAGTTCTACGTTATTATAATCCTTCAAGTTTTCCCTTGCCATATTTAAAAAGTCTTCTGATACATCAATTGCTTTCACATGCTTAGCATAACTCGCTAATACTTTCGTGTACTTTCCATTTGAAAAACCTTGTTCTAAAGCATTTTCCACTCTTAAATATTTTTCTAAATCGCTCCATATTTCTTGTAATGGTTTCATTTTATCATCCTCCCTTATAAAACCTTTTCCATAACAAATGACGGTGCTCCATCGATAGTTTCTTCGCAACTATACTCTGTTTTATGAAATCCATTTTTTTCATGAAAGTAAATCGCTTTTTCATTTTGTCTTTTTACCCATAGGCAACAAGTTTTATAACCTAATTCTTTCAAACGATTGCAAGCAAACTCATAGGCTTTTGTTCCTATTCCTAAATGTTGAAAGTCTTTTTGGATATGACAGGTTCTCCACTCTCCAATTCCTTCCATATTTTCTTTATAAATGTCTTCTGGAATTCCTACTACCAAAACTCCTACTACTTGGTTATCATATTCTATCATATACACTTCAAAAGTGGTATCACTAATATGTGTTTCAAAATTTACGATTAACTTTTCAATATTAAATTCATTATCAATGTGTTCTATACTAATATATTCACCATATGTATCTTTCCATGACTGGTTTAGGATATGTGCATAAGTATATGCATCTTCTACATTTGCTTTTCTAAAATTTATCATTCTTTTCTCCTTAACATTCCAACAACATTTATTAGTGTTTTAACAAAATACTCTATTTCTTCTTCTGTATTGTCTTTTCCTAAACTTATACGTATAGGACTATATTCTTCTAAATTTGCATGACAAGCAGTAAGTACATGAGAAGACTCTGCATTATGGGCATTACAAGCAGATCCTGTTGAAACATAAATTCCAAAAGATTCTAATACAAGTAATAATTCATCTCCCTCTACATTCTTGAATGCAATATTAGATGTATTAGACATCCTGCTATCTAAATCTCCGTAAATCTTAACCTCGCTTATATTTTCTAAGATTTCGTGTTCCATTTTATCTCTTAGTAAAGCCATTTTTTCACTAGTTTTATAATGGTCTTCTAATAAAAGTTCTACTGCTTTTCCTAGGCCTATTATGTAAGGTACGTTTTCAGTGCCACCACGTCGATTATTTTCTTGATGTCCAAATATGAGAGGTATAAATGGGATATTTTCTTTAATATAAAGAACTCCTATTCCTTTTGGTGCATATATTTTATGACCTGAAAAGGATAATGTATCTATATTTAATTCTTTTACGTCTATTGGGATTTTTCCTATGGCTTGTACTGCGTCGACATGAAACAATATATTATGCTTCTTAGCAATACTACCAATTTCTTTTATAGGATAAATATTTCCAAGTTTGTTATTAGCCATCATTACAGTGATTAAAAGTGTATCTTCTGTAATCGAATTTTCTAATTCTTCTAAGTTTAATTTTCCTTGTTCGTTTACAGATAAATAAGTAATGTTATAGCCATTCTGTTCTAAATAATGCATTGTTTCTACTATAGAAGCATGCTCTACTTTTGTTGTAATAATATGTTTTTTTGTAGGATTATTTTTTACTGCACTCATAATGGCAGTTACGTTACTTTCACTTGCACAACTTGTAAACAATATTTCTTTCTCTGTTGCATTTAATAGATGAGCAACAATTTTTTTTGCTTCTTGTATTTTTTCTTTTCCATCTCTTCCTAAAGAATAAATACTGCTAGGATTTCCAAATTCACTTTCTAGATAAGGAAACATTGCTTCTAATACTTCTTTAGAACATTCTGTAGTGGCATTATTATCTAAATAGATGGTTTTGTTCATAAGTACATTTTCTCCTTCCAAAACTTAACGTTTTCTATTTCTTGATTGATAAAGTAATAAGTTTAGATCTTCTTCACCATACGATTTAATGAAAAACTTTATTCCTCTATTTTTTAATAAAGAAAGTACGTCATCTAACATGATGTTTTCTCCCATGTATACATTGTAATATCCATTATCAGTTTCTAAATGTAAAATATTAGGATAAGAAAATTTTGCAATCGGCAGTTTTGTTGGTATTGGAAAACCTGAAATGAAGGCAAAAGTACAAACTACTAGAAAATTAGCATTATAAATTACAATAGCATCTTGTATATCTTCTATGGTATCTAAAGCAGCCTCTACAACTTCCAAATCTCTAGCCGTCCAAGGAGAATTAATAGGCTTTTCGACAGATGCTTGTCGTTCTTCTTCTTTCAAACTTTCAAATTCGCCATTATCTATAAATCCATTTTTATATTTTTTATATTTGATGTTTTCTTCTTCTAATGCTTTATATAATAAATCTAAAGTATAATGATTCCAAATTGTTGGGCTTAATAAAATTCCTATTTTATCTTGATGGCATGACAATTCAATATAGTCTGTAAATAGTGGAAACCATAATTCTGTGTCCAAAATAAATTCTCTAGCATCTACTTTATTTATACTTAAATTGTATTGAATACCTTCATATACTATGGCTTCTTTGGCACCAGTATTCTTAGCCACTTTTATGGCTTCTTGTAATTCTTCGTTACTCATAACTACAAATAAATCTGGCATGATTTGTTTTTTTGGCATAGTATTACCTCTTCTCTTGATTTTATTTTACTAAACTTTGTTTTTTGTCTAGTGATTCATTTAATTCAAAATTTTTCTTTTCTTCTTCAATAGCCATAATTAACTCTTGTTCTGTTGGCATATGCAATTTGTAAACTGAAGAGAATATTGTCTTATTATCTTCTGGTAAAGTGTATTTTACCATTGTTTCATTTTTATTTGTAGATAATAATATTCCAACTGTTGCATTTTCGTCTTCTTGTTTAATCTCTCTATCATAATAATTAACATACATTTGCATTTGTCCAATATCTCCATGAGTTACTTTTCCAATCTTCAAATCAATGATGACAAAACATTTTAAAAGTCTATTATAAAAAACTAAATCTGGATAAAAATGTTCTTCCTCTAGAGTTAATCTTACTTGATTTCCTACAAAACTAAATCCCTTACCAAGTTCAAGCAAAAATTCTTTCAAATGTTCTAATATATTTTTTTCTAAATCACTTTCTAGATATTTTGTATTTTCTTTAATATCTAAAAATTCTAATACAAATGGGTCTTTGACTAAATCTTTGCTAGTCTTTATAATTTGGCCTTTTTCTGCTAATTCTGGTATTTTTTCTTTATTGACAGATAGTGCTAATCTTTCATATAACAATGAATCTCTTTGCCTTTGAAGTTCTCTAACACTCCATTTAGAATTAATAGTTTCTTTAATATAAAAGTTCCTTTTAGGCTCTTCTTCTATTTTTAATATTTCCAGATAATGTGACCAACTTAATTGCGACGACACTGTTGTCGCAATTGGAAAATAAATATAAAATTTTCGCATTCTCTCTAGATTTCTTTTGGAAAAACCTTTACCAAATTCATTTGTTAATTTTTCTGATAACTTACCAAGAACTGCATCCCCATAACTTGCTTTTGTTTGCCCTTTTTGGATTTCCATAATCAATTTTCCTATATTCCAATATAAATTTAACATCTCAGTATTTACAACACTATATACCTTATTTCTACTATTCATTACTAATTCTTTAATATTATCAAATACGTTATTAATTTCATTATCTTTTTTTGTTATATCGCTATCCATTAATTGCCTTCCTTTTAATTTGAATTCTACTACTTCTTGTACAAATTATACTATATATCTTGACTTTTTCCTAGCGTTACACTAAAAACGCTTTTTTCTAGTTACAAACCGCTACGTTATTACATATTTTCTATACAATATACTAGGAGGTGAGTAAATGAAATATTTTATTATTGCTTTGGCTATTATAGTTGTTATTCTTCTAGTTGTTCTTTATTTGATTAAAAGAAAAAGAGTGATTCATAAAGTTCGTCATATGAGTGAAGAAGAAAAGTTATGTGAAGTAAATAAAGCATTAAATCCATTTGGATTTGCATTTGATGTAAAACAAGACATAGTCATTTCTAAAAACGACTCTTGGCAAAGAGATGTAGGATATTCGGACTTTTTTGATTTAAAGGCACCTTTTTTAAACATGGTGATGGATTGTGAGCCAATTTATTTTTTCTACGACCATAAACTTTATCGTATTGAATTTTGGAAAGGACAATACGGAATTACAACAGGGGCAGAAGCAGGTATTTACATTCAGGATGAAGATTGTAAAAATCCTCATGAGTTTCGATGTGCCAACGATTCTGAAATTCTTCCTATGCAATTTGAACTGTACAAAAAATGCTTTTTGTTTAAAAGATGTGGTTTTACTTGGTGGCTTACTGGATTTGATGTAGGAAGGTTTTCTAGACCTAAAGATTTGGCTTTAAAAATAGGAATACGCTTCCCAAATCAAAAAATGCAAGTTGCTTTTGTAGAAGGACTTTTAAACGCTGGATATAATGCAAATAAAATTTCCGTATGTGGTTCTCTTATTTGTTTTACAATTTGTAAGCCGAAAAATTATAAGTTAAACCATTGTCATAAATTAGTGAAATGCTTTGTTCAGATTATTAATTATATTAATTGTTCGATTTATATGTGGTTTACGAGATGTTTTCGTAGTACTCTTGATAAACTTACCTTTATAAGATATATGGCCCCACATTTCTATCATTTCGTTATTAAACTAAGTATTCCTAGAAGAAAGCAGAAAAAGCATTGTAAGAAAAAAGGATATAAAAAATACTAAGTAGTGATGACTTAGTATTTTTGTTTTAATTTATGTGTAAGTTTTTCTTTTAGGTTTTTCACAAGTTCAAAGAATTGTGTTAAATAACGAAGAACTACTTCTGAAATTAGCATAAAGTTAATACATAATAAGGTCCCTTGTATTGACATATCTCTTGTAATTGCAAATAGTTCTTTTAAGAAAAGAATAGAAATCAATAACCCAAGTGCACAGAATAGCCATATTGCCCATTTGTATTTGTCCATGGGTTTACTTATATTATAAAGTACCATTAAACCAATTACAGCAAGCAAAATAGTAGAGGCAGAAGAAATATCACTAGAACTTGCTTCAAAGATAGTTCCAAAAATGACCATGGCTGCTACAATAATGGTTCCTACTAAACCTCCTGGAAATGCTTTAAATAAAATATTTTTTAAAAAGTTTCCTTCTATTCTTTCTTTGTTTGGAACTTGGGATAGAAAAAAGGCTGGTATTCCAATCGTAAACATACTGATTAAAGAGATTTGCGATGGCTCTAAAGGATATCTTACATTAAAGAAAATAGCCAGAACAGAGATTAGGAAAGAAAAAATGTTTTTTACTAAAAATAGGCTTCCTGATCTTTGTAAATTATTTACAACTTGTCTTCCTTCTAAAACAACTTCTGGCATTTTTGAAAAGTCAGACTCTAAGAGTACTAATTGTGCAACTTGAACTGCAGCATCACTTCCACTTGCCATAGCAATGGAGCAATCAGCATCTTTGAGGGCTAGACAATCATTCACTCCATCTCCTGTCATCGCAACTGTATGTCCTTGCTCCTGGAGCAGTTTTACAAATTTTCTTTTTTGTTCTGGAGTTACACGACCAAACACAGTTTTGTTTAAAAGGGCATTGTTCATTTCTTCTTCTGTTTTAAGGGTTCTTGCATCTACGTATTCTAAAGCATTTTTTATTCCGGCTTCTTTGGCAATATGAGAAACAGTGATGGGATTATCTCCTGAAATCACTTTGATGCATACATTTTGGCTATGAAAATATTCAAATGTTTCTTTGGCATTTTTGCGAATGGGATTCGATAGAACTATAAAGGCATAGGGAATTGTTTCTTTTGTTAGTTGTTTTCCATCAACTCTACCTTCATATTTTCCAAATACCAAAACACGAAGTCCTTTACTGGCAAAGGTTTCAATTTGGGTTTGAAAGTTCTGAAAAGAGGAACCAAGTACAAATTCAGGTGCCCCTAAAACATAAGAATTATCTGGATAGTTCACCCCGCAATACTTAAATTCAGAAGAAAAACCAAATATCGATTCTGGTATTTTTTCTTTGGTATTTTTAAAATATTCTTTTAGGGCTTTCATCGTTACATTGTCTTCATTTTGTACACTTACAAAAGAGGCAATTTCTTTTTTTAGTATTTCTGGAGATTCTTTATAATTGTTTAGAATTTCAATTGAATCTACTTTCATCGTTCCATCTGTTATAGTTCCCGTCTTATCTACACATAAAACATCTACTCTGGAAAGTGTTTCAATAGATTTCATATTATGAAGCAAAACTTTTTGTTTTGCAAGTCGCATAGAACTAATGGCAAGAGTCACACTAGCAAGTAAGAAAAGACCTTCTGGTATCATGCCGATAATAGAGGCAACCATGGCTTGAATGCTTACCTTTAATGTTTCATGGGCAAAAATAAATTGTTCAATAAATAAAGTGAAGCCAATAGGAATTATGACAATACCTGCTAATTTTACTATTTTGTTTAATGAGCGAATTATTTCGGATTGCTCTTCTTTTTTGATGGCTTTGGCTTGTAATGTTAATTTTGAAATATAGGAATTTTCTCCAACTTTTGTTAAAACGGCATAACAACTTCCTGAAATAATGAAACTTCCTGATAATAATTCATCATTTTCTTGTTTTTCTATTTCATCTTCTTCTCCTGTTAGTAAAGATTCATTAACGCAGATTTTTCCTTTTAGCACCTTAGCATCTGCACATATTTGATTCCCACTTTTTAGAAGGATTACATCATGTAAAACCAAATCTTCTACTCTAATTTCTTTTTCTTTTCCATCTCGTACGACAATTGCAGTTGGGGTATGCAAGATTGTTAATTCATCAATTACTTTTTTAGAACGAATCTCTTGAACAATCCCTATGAGTGTATTAGCAATAATAATAGGTAGAAAAGTTAAGTCACGAAATGAACCTACTATTATTAATAAAATCGCAATAATTAGAAAAACTAAGTTAAAGTAAGTAAAAAGATTGTCTTTAATAATCTCTTTCACCGTTTTGGAGGGGGTTTCTACTGGAATATTGCCCCAGCCTTTTTTGTAGTTTTCAATGGCTTCTTTTTCTGTTAAACCTTGTATTTTGTTCGTGTCCATAACCTTCTCTTTTCTTTTATTCTTAATTTATTGTATCAAATTGCTAGAATAAAGTCTATGTTCTTCAGAACCAAAAGAAAAAAGGATTGTACTTAAAACTTCAATCCTTTTTCTAGAAAATCAATTCATTTTATTTTAATTCTGGATATCCTTTAGATTCTATAGTGTCTAAATTCCAAATGGTTTCATCAAAATGAAGCGTATCTTGATAGAAAGATTTGGTATGAGTTTGTGTTTCTGTTGCTATTTTCAGTTTACTTTCTGTTTCTTCTGTTACACTACTAGATCCATGGGCTCCTGCATATTCATAACAGTTTTCCATAGAAGCAATAATGTTTGCTATTGCTGCTCCTGTTACTTTATAAGGAACTTTTTCTATTTCTCCACTCATAAATCCTTCCATATCTCCTAAAGCAATTGCATTTTTAATGATTGGTTTGTCGTAAATATTTCCAACAATTCCACCATTGAATTCACTATTTTCAACAGGTTTGTATGTATTTTCGGTTTTGTGAATATTTACTTTTGAAATCACATTTTCCATAGTTCCACCTTTTTGGAAGGCTCCAACAATTCCTCCGTTTTCGGTAGTTGTGATTTCCATATTTCCTTCTACAAGTACATTTTTAATGGTACCACCATATTTTCTACCAATAAATGTAGATACGTAAACTCCACTACCTTTAACATTCGCATTTTTAACGGAAATATTTTCAAATATTGAATTAGCATTGTCAAAAGATGATACAACTGCTACACGATGTCTTCCTTCTAAAGTTATGTTTTCAAATTTTAAGTTTCTTAAGGTTGCACCATTAGTTAGTTTTATAAATGCTGTAACATCATCTGTTGTAGCAGTTCCAATATTGGTAAAGTTTTTAATATTTACATTTTCTATGGTTCCTGTTACGGAATTAAACAGTGATAGGTTTGTTAAATTAGATAATGTATGACCATTTCCATCTAGTTTTCCTGTAAATGTGGAAGTGATTACAGAACTATTTCCTGTGTATCCTGTAAAGTCTAAATCGGTTTCTAATACATAGATTCCACCCGGATTCTCATTTAATTTTTGGAAATCTTCTATACTGGTTATCTTATTTTTTAATGTTTCTACTTCAATTCCACTAGTAACAGTTGTTCCAACGGATCCTCCGATTAAACTTACATCATTTCTTCCACCAAAGTTTAGTTGTAGTTCTTTGGCTTTTACGTTTTCTATTACACTATATTCAGTTCTTACTGATAAGGCTCCAACGTTTGCTATATTCATTGGAATGTCTGTTCTTTCAAATACTAAGTCTTTTACATATCCAAAACGAATTTTTTGGAAGATTGGAATTTTATTTCCTATAATTTTATGACCATTTCCATCTAGTTTTCCCATGAATGTTTGGGTTACATTTTGAGTCATTCCGCTGAAGTCTATGTCATTGTCTAAAATGTAATATCCATAAGGTTCTGCATTGATTTTATTTACTAATTCTTCAGCCGTTTTGATGTGTGTCATTTCTAAGTTGGTTCCTAGTGGATCATCTATAAAGTCGTTGGTGACTCTTTTTAAGTAATGGTAATAAATTTTACGTAAATTGGTTCCACTTGTAATGTTTCGATTGCCATTTTTGGCATCATTTCTTAAAGCATCGACAAATTGTTCAATCATTAAATCAATGTTGACATATTTGTTGTCAAGTTTACTTTCAATTTCCGCATAACGACTCATTCTGTATTCTTTCCAGTTCATGGCGGTTCCTGTTTTTGCGAGTGTTATTTTTTGAATGGCGTCTAAATCAGAACTACTCATTTTACTACCAAAAGTTACATAACCATCGACTCCTGCATAACCTAGCATTTCAAACATGTTTTTCTTATTTGAGAAGGCATCTGCATATCCATTATCGTAATGCCCCATATACCAACGGGTTACCCAAATGGATTCATAACCATAATCATTTGCTCCAATACTGTTGATTGGTACAAGTCCTCGAACACTCACTCCCCATGCATTATTCGGTCTTAACATAATTCGATTATCCCAAAGGGATTCTAACGTTGTTAAGTTCATGGCTTCGGCTTGTTCTTTCGTAATGGTTCCCCATGTACTCCAACCAGCCGATGTATTCATTCTTGTTGCGATTTTTGCTTGTTCTTCTGGAGTTAATTGAATGAATGCTTTCGCTGAAACATAATCTAGAAGTTCTAAAGCGTCAAATTGGCCTTTAAAATAATTTTCTAATTTTTCTCTCGTATTAATTCTTTCTGGTGTTAAATTTTGGGTTGCCATACTTTCTTTTCCTAAGGTAAAGGCAAAATTGAAGTAATAAGGTCCGACATCGTAACCACTAATATTATTGTTACTCCAATTTTCATTTTGTTGAACATTTCCTTCTGTATATGTTTCTAGTTGTAATCTTGCCCCTTTTCTAAACAACATAATTTTATCGTAAAGGGCATGTTCAAATTCATGGGTCCAAGTATCGTAGTTTGTTAGTCCTGGTCTTGCAATAAACCATAAGAATCCTGCAGTATTACCAACACCTGCTGCGGAACCATATTGCCATGCTCCTACCGCTTCATTGAAGTTTTTAGAGAATGGTTCCGTTGTCGTTCCACTTCTATTCCATGTTGTAACAGGAGAGGTTCCCATTGGAATATTTGTTCCAGGAAAATAACTTGTTTTGTACCCTGTAATCGTTTTTACAGTATCATATACCATAATAGTGAAGTTATTCCAACTTTCAACATGGAAAGATCCAGCCATGGTATCAAATTGTCTTTTAATAAGAGCAACATGATTTTTTACATGATTTTTTACCGTATTTTGGCCAGATGCCGTTGTTGGATCGGCAATGTAAACTCTTTGTGCCCCCACTTGGAATTGGGCTGGTCCTGATATAATGTATCCTGCATATTTCGGTAATGTTGATAAAGGTAAGATAAAGTTTTGGAAGCCTTTTAATCTATCCCATGCACGATATTTTACTTCAGGATGATTTTCCACTGGTATTTCTGCTAATATTCCGATGGAACTAAAATGTTCTGTAAACCAATCGTTTATATCTTCATATCCACCGATATTTCTGATTACTCCATCTAGATAATAAGTTAAGGCAGAACTTCCTGTATATTTACTTAAACTATTTGCGAAGAATGTGTGCGTTGCATTCGTTCTTAAATTTCCTGTTAGTACTTCTTCTGTTAAGTTGTCAATCGTCATAGAGTCTTTGTACATTTTTCCTTCAAAGAATAGAATATCTGATACTTTCGCCCCACCAATTTCAAAATGGTACCATCTATGATAGTAATTGTAAGCATATAAGATTTTGTCTAATCTACCACTATCGATTAGTTCTTGTTTTATCTTGTTGTTTAGAAGTTCGCTATCCATATTTAGGATACTATTGCCATCATTTTGTAACAGTTGTAGAGCAATTTCTTCAGCCAGTGGTTTCATCATTTCATTGTAATGATCACGATATAGTCTACTGTCTGCTGAGGCAGTTAATGGGTCAAGTGTCGTGGCATAATTTACATTGCTTATGTAATTTTTGATTGTTTCTACAATGGATGCCGCTTCTTTGATGGTATAGTTATTGAATGCATATTCTAAGTCAAAATCGTTGATTGTGTATATAGCTATATTTTGTTTTGTTTCTTTGAAGGTTAGGTTGTATTCTTGTACAGAATAGTCTTCAAAAACTACTTTTATACTTGTCAAACTATTTTGACTTTGGCTTGTTAAGTAAGTTTGTAATTTTCCGTTTCTATATGGCAAAATATGCTTGATTATTTTTGCATTTAATAGATGGTCATTTTGTAATTTCAACCCATCTTCAATTAGGTATTTTGCATCATAATATGGCATTAATTTGTTAATGTTGTGATACAAAATATCTTTTTCTTCAGTGTATCCATTTATTTTTTTGATTCGTGTATAGTCTGGAATATACAATTTGCTATTACTTGGTTTTTCGTCTTCTGTTGTTTCTTCTGTTGCTTTCGCTACTTGTAATACTGGTGGCTTATCATAAGAGACCTCCGTATAATCCCAAATGTTCTCATTGAAACCAACGTTATTTTTAAAGAATTCTGTTGTGAGTTCATCTTTCGTCACTTGCATTACTCGATTTCCTGAAGCATTTGAAACAAGTCCAGAATCTGTAAGTTCGTAGTTATTAGTAGATGTTGCATGTATTGTAGAACCATGAATACTATAGAAATTGTTTCCTGTTGATAAACTAACATTATTTTTTAGGATAGTGTTATTGTTTAGAGCAAGTCCTACAATATCTCCATTTAATCTTGCACTTACATTGTTTGTATAAGTAACTTTAGTTAAACAATTTTCAATGGTAATTAGATCTGTTCCATCTCCTGTACCTAGAATTCCACTGATTCTATTTCCATCTTTGTTTTGAGTAGAGTTTAATTTTCCTTCTACAAAACAATTTGTAATAGAACCACCCATCATGTTTCCAACAATTCCACCTACTCTTATATGAAGAGAAGTTGTAATTTGGAAGTTTGTAACACTACTTTGCTCAATCGTTGTCGCTGTTGCTTCTCCTAGTATACCTCCAACTCGATTGGTTCCAGAAATTAATATTAAATCTTTTACATGGACATTTCGAATTGCTGTATTGGTTGCACTATTAGCAAGAGTTCCTCTACTATTTACTCCGGATAATTTCGGACTTTCTAAGATTAAGTTTTCAATAGTTGCAGATTCAAGTGTATCAAATAATGGTTTGGATAAATTATAAATTTTGTGGCCATTTCCATTTAAAGTTCCAGTAAATGAGGAAATTAAAGTATTTGTATTTTTGGTTATTATAGAAGCGTCATAATCACGGGTTAATGTAAATGTTCCATTTGGATTCTTTTCCATCTCACGAATTAAGCCTTCTAGGGTTATATTTTCTGCTATGCCATTATTCATTTCACCAAAGACAATTTCTAACTTGTCTTGTTTATTGTCACTTGAGTACTGAACAACATTGTCAAAATCTAATGTTAGTTTCAACTGATTGTCTTCTATTCTATATCCCGTTATTTTGGTATAGAAAGTTGGCATTTGTTTCAAATACACCTTGGCAATATAGTTATCTAAATTTGTAAGATCATTTTCGCTTAAATCTTTTACTTCGACAACTCCATCTGCTGTTTGTTTGTATATAGATGTTCTAATGATGTCTTTCATTTCAAATTTACGAGCACCTAGAGTAATATCTGCTTCTAAAAGGGTTACATTTTTGTATTCGTTAGCGTCTTCTTCTAACACATTCATGTCTAAATCATAGTCTGCAATTACTTTTACAATATAGTTTTGATTCTCTTCAGGTTGGAAAGTAATTGTGTTGTCATTCTTTTCTAAGGCTTGTTCTTTTACTATGGCTCCATTTTTTAGAACAAAAACTTTACCATTTGTGATTGTTTCTTCTTCATCGATTACTTTGAAGGAAGCAGAAATTGTTGCATCCATATTTTCCTTGTAACCAAATTGTTCTACTTTTGGCTTGTCTTTTAATACAGTTACTTTGATTTCATTGTTTTCCGTTAGGATTATCTCTTTAGAATTACTTAAAGTTATTTTTTCTATTCTTGCTGTCTTTACTCCCGATGTTCTATGACTATTAATCGTTAAATAATATGCATTGTCTTTTTTTGTAAGTGAATATTCATTTCCATTTACTACTGCTTTTATTGGTTCAAAATTTGTTGCATTAGCGCTTTCAAAACTAATAGTAATTGGTTCAGATTTACCAAAGTATTTTGTTTGTCCTTTATCATTGTACGTTTTTATATTTTCTATATTTAGTTCATAGTCTGCAACTAATTCTATTTCTTTTGAAGTAAGAGTTTCATCAATTACGCGGTTGTCTTCTTCTGGTCTTCCTTCTAAAGTATTACTATCTAAATCATAAGTTCCATTTATTTTTAAAGTATATTTTTTTGAAGGCTCTACTTGGAATGTAATTTCATTGTGTCCTTTTCTAATATCCTTTTCTATTGTATTTTCATCAGAAATTAAAAGCGCTTTCCCATTTATAAAAGTATCTTCATGATCTAGTACATCGAAACGTAATGTGACTTCTTTTGTTCCTAAATTATCGGCTTGAACAAAGTTAATAATCTGTGGTTTATCTTTTAAAACTTCCACTTTTATATGCTCATCTGTTGTTGCAACCATTTCACTATTATAAAAGAATCTTGTTATTTCTAATGGATATATTCCACTTTTTGTTCCTACATTTAAGGTTGCTTCATAATTTCCATTGTCTAGTTTTACTGCAATACAATCTATATTATTAATTCGTATTTTCGTAATGTCTTCTGCTTTGTTACTGTTTATATCAAAAGTTAGTTTTAATACGCCACCTTTTTCTACATAATAAGTGCTTGGAGTAATACTATTTACTTCGATTCTTGGATCGGCTACTACTTCAATTTCTTTTTCTTCTGTCTTAAAATCTGCATCATTTCCAGTTAGATTATAATTTAAAGACACTTTTACTTTGTATTTTGTTGTCATTTGGGTAGTAAAGAACTTATTCACCATTCCATCACTTAAAACATCTTTTCTATCAAGACTTATTTTATCGATTTCATTGCCCTTATCATCTAGAATTTGAATGTTAATAGTTGATACAGTTTCATCTAAATCTTCTAGACGGAACATTACCTTTAATTGGTTCATTTCTGTAAATTCTGTTGTCGATAAATCTACAACACTTGGTTTTCTTTTGTCAACTTGAATGTTAATTGTATTGTTTTCTTGTAGTTCAAATTTCTTTCCATTTGATAAAATTACTTCGTTAATAGTAATGGTTTGATTTCCAAGTTCTGTTAGAGCATCTAGTGTTACAGCATATTTACCATTTTCAGAAGAAACTTCGTATTCCTTTCCATCGATTTTGATAGTTTGTGGAACATGTTTTGTAGCATTGGTACTTTCAAAAACTAATTTTATTTTGTCTTCTTTATTAAAAATTGTTGTTTCTTGATTTTCTTTATACGTTTTTAAATTTGAAATTGTAAAATTGTAATCAATTAGCAGTTGTAAATCTTTTTCATAAGATTGAATGCCTTTATGTTCTTCATCTTCTGGGGTATTACTTAACTTATAATTTAAAATAATACTCGCCTTGTACTCTTTTTTCTCTTCTACTTCAACTTCAATACGATTTGCTCCTTTGACTACTTTGTCCTGCATAATAGAGTTTTGAGCCTCGTCATAAATTTCTACATAAGACGATTCTATACTATCATTGTTGTCTACAACATCAAATATTAAAATTAATTTGGAATCGTCTTTATTTTCTTCTACATGATAATTTTCTATTGTTGGTATATCTTTTAAAACATCTATTTTGAATGAATAATTTATTTTTACTTCTTGCTTGTTATCTAATAATGCTTTTGTAATGGTATAATTTTCAATTCCTGCATTTGCTCCAGCACGTATTTTGAATGTATATAAAGAAGTATTTGGTTCTTTTAAAACTTCATATTCTTGGCCATTCATTACTATTTTTTCAATTGTAGCACCAAAACTTACATCCGCATTTAATTTTACTTGTATTTCTTGGTATTTATTTGGATATGCATTTTCGAGGTCAATATTTACGATTTCAACGTCATATTCCAAAGTCTTTTCAATTTTTTGAATTAAAATACTTAAGTCTGTAACAGTAATCTTTCCGTCGGCATTCATATCTGCATTTTCTAATTTGTCATCTGCTATTTGTTTTAAATCAATTAAATGTAGTTCTAGCAAACTTACATCGGCATAGTTTACTTCAGTATCATCATTTAAATGACCTTTTTGCGCAAAGTCATAAGCAAAAGCACTTGTAATTTCTAAAAACTCTGCTAATATGATTCCTAAAAACATTAAGGATAAATTAATACTACGATTTTTATCTTTTTTCTTATGTTTTAAATACAAAAAAATTATAGTCACTAATTGAATTAAAATGAGAATTAATATCCAAATATATCGTACTGTTGTTTTTTTTGTTTTTACAAGTTCTTCCATAGAGTCATTTTTATTTTCTTTGGATTCTTCAAAATCACCTGTAAGTGAATCATCTGATTGATTGGGTTTTTCTTCTTGAGAAGGATTATTATCTGTATTATTATTTATTGTATCATCAGGATTTGGTTTTACTATAGATCCAATTATATTCCCTGACAAATTCCCTGAAGGTTTTGTATTGTTTGTAATTGTATTATCTGTATTTGGTTTTTCTGGACTTACTGGAGAAATTGGTTTATCAGGAATGGTTTCTTGTTCTTTTATAATATTTAATTCTATATTTACATCAGTTAATAAAATGTCTTTCTTTCCTTCAGAAGTCGATATATTTTTTAGTTTAACTAAAGTTTTGGTCGCTTCTATATCCTCTTTTACTTTCAATACTATTTTTAGAACATTTTCTTCTGATTTTGTCCCTACTTTTCTATATAAAACAAATTCATTGTTTTGAGCATTGTATTTTAAATCTTCCCAACTATTTTGGCCTATAAAATCACTTTGAAATACTTCTTCAAAAATATTTGTATCATATTCTAATGTTCCTTTAATAGCATTAATTCCTTTTTTTATATCTTTAAAGTTGTTTAAAGATAAAGTAATCTCAACGCTTTCATTCGCCTTTAGTTCTATATGATTTGCATTTAATTTAGCCCCTACACTTGTTTGAGCGAACACTGGTTGTACACCTATTAAAACACTTATTATTAAAAATGTTATAATTTTCATGATTTTCTTTTTCATAATAATACTCCTCATCTTAAAATCTCTTTACTACTATAGTAGTAGAAAAATAAGAATTTTTCAACAATCTTTATTCAATTCTATGTGATTAGATTGTTTTTTTTCATCATTTTAATGGTAAAAGGAAAATCAGTTAAAATACTTCTTTTTTTACTTCTACTTATTTATAAGATTGTCTTTTTTTCAATAATTATGAATCTTCCATATCTATTATTTTCAAAAACAATTTTTTTATTAACAAATTTTAAAATTTAATTTTGCAAAAATTCTATTAAAAAAATGAGTGTTTTAAATCAATTTGTGAAATGTCTTTAACAATTAAATTTTTCTCCATAATTAACTTCCAAAAAACAATTCACACACATATTGATATTGTCAATGAATAATTGCGTTTACTAAATTAAAAAACTTCAATTTAAATCTATAAAAATTATAGCATTTTTTTAAACATATTAAAACTCGAAGCATAAAAGTTCGAGTTTCCTATCAATCTGGTGCTGGAAACAAGATTCGAACTTGCGACCTACGCGTTACGAGGGCGTTGCTCTACCAACTGAGCTATTCCAGCAAAACATTATTTCATTTAAATTTAGTACTATTATATAAGACTTTTATACGTTTGTAAATCATTTTAACTTGTCTTTAAGTAACCCATTTCTAGATCACTTTCAAATATTTTGTTTCTTTTTCTGGTACTTTTTTATTCATATTACATTTAAAATCACATAAAATAAATTATAAAAGTAAAAAATAGTTGAAATTTTTAATATTTGTGTTATAATTTAAATTGTTATTTGTGAAATGCGGATGTAGTTTAATGGTAGAGCTTCAGCCTTCCAAGCTGATAACGTGGGTTCGATTCCCATCATCCGCTCCAATTTTTTTGTTATTAGAGCGATTTTAATCGTTTTAATATAGATTTAAATTTATATTTCATACCAGTGAAAAAATTAAATCTTAATGAATTAAGAGTGTTTATCACTCTTTTTTCTTGCGTTAAATCAGTATGACTATATACATCAAGAGTTGTACTTGTTTTACTATGTCCTAATCTTTTAGATACTTCGTTAATCATAATGCCTTTTTGCAATAATAAAGTTGCGTGACTATGTCTAAATTGATGTAACGTAATTGGGCGAATATTAGCCTTTTCACAAGCCTTTAACTTTCTTCGGTTAATTGTACTAGGTGCAAGAGGTTTTATTCCACCAAAGATAAACAAATCACAATTAAAGGTATATTTCTTTTCATATATCTTTTTTAAAGCCAATAAATCACGTTCTAGGACTTTATCTATTTTTATACTTCTATTAGAAGAAAATGTCTTAGGAGTGCCTAAATCACGTTTTCCGTGGCTATTCATAGTTTTAGATATATTTATATAACCATTGTTTAAATCTTTAAATTTAAGCGCCATAGCCTCACCAGGTCGTACACCTGTAAAAAACATTAAGTTAAAAAATTGTTTATATATTTCATCATCAACACATTTTATAAATCGTTTGAACTCTTCTAAGTTATAAAAATCGTGATTATCTTCTTCATACTTCTTTTTAAAACAACCTATATTGCTTATAATTTTTTTATCAAAATCATAAAAAATACGACAATATTCTAAAAAACCACTTAGAACATAATAAAGATTTTTATTTTGATTATTAGAAAAATTTTTAGACAAAATATAATCTTCCCACTCAATTATTGTTTTACTTGTAATATCTTCTAAATACATACTCTCAAAAAAAGGCAAAATATGTTTATCAAATTTATATTTCATACCAGTGAAACTTTGATTTTTTTGCTTTTTCTTCGCATAAAGTAAATAGTCATTGTAAACATCAAGAAAAAGATGTTTAGAAGACAATTTAAAATTCACCATCCTTTCATTTATTATTTTTTTGTAGTTTTAAAAAAGACTACTTGCTAAAGCAAAGTTAATCCTTATTTTCAATATTATCAATCATTTTGCTCATTTGTTCAGGAGTTAATTTTGAAAGAAAATCGTTCATTCTTATTAGTTCCTCATTGTTAACATTACTTGTAGATTGTATAGCACTTGCAAAATTAGGATTTTGTAATAATTGTGAATACATTGGCATTGCTTTCATCATTTCAAAATGATTTAATGCTTGGTTCAACAAAGTAATATAAGCACTAGTTAGATTTAACATATTTTCGTTTGCGTACTCTTCAACTCTATTTGCTAATTTGATTGGTATATTAGCATTAATTCGCTTCACTTCAACATTACTTTTATTTTTTGTCATTACAATCACCCTTTCTTCGTTTCTTATTTTCTCTCTATCATTAATCATTTCCCATTTTATACGGTGATTAATTTATAATGACATTTTGATTATATCGTGTACATAATATGATTGTCAATACTTTTTTGTTATTTTTCTAATGCTTTTAATACATCTTTGTCAAAAATACAATGTTGCATACCAAGTAAAAGATTATCCAAATACACTAAATGCTCATTAACTTCAAATTCTTTATACATATTTTCACTTCCTTTCTTTTATTTAAAAGATTTTTTTACACTCGCCGTAAGGCATACTTCTTCAAAAAAAGAAAAATCGTTTGTTATAGGTTACTACTCGTAAATAACTTTTCTTATCATGTTCTTTCGTTTACAGGTTTCATTTTTTGAAAAAGATTACACCATTATGGGGCATAGCCAAACATCAATTACAAAGCCGGCATATACTCGCTCGTAGATCATAAATGAACTACTCGTTCCGTTATTCCGTTTTTTCATTGACATTTGGCTTTATGCCTTGTCAAGCATAAAGAAAACATCTTTTAATTTTGTAAAACTTGTTATACAATAGTATTGTTAGTTTTTGAATTCAAGAAATGTAACTAGTGAACCATCATATGGGTTTATATACTCATTTTGGTAGATTAGTTCTTTATCTTGAATTTTTTGTTGGTAAAAATCATTGTCTAGTTTTTCGTTAGTATCAATATAACTTGTCTTTGGTATTGATAAATTTTGAGAATATAAATATCTTCTATGTCCAAATAATCGGTTATCTATGTCTTTAGTCATATACTTTGAAATATAACCAACAATTTTTTTAACATCATTTTTCATAACATCTACTTTAGTAAAACCATGTTTCCAATATTTAACGTGTTTGAACTTTGTATTGTCTTCTTGAGAATAAATCAAATTTTCGTCATCAATACTAATGTTAGTTAACAAGTGATAATGTACAGAACCTCTTTTTTGAAACTCGGGTATAGCAATATACTTAAAATCTTTTTTATGTCTTCTTATTATCGTTATAAAATTATTAAACTTTTTATTGGCTTTTTTTATGTCTAATTCATTTTCTGCAATAGTTAACGTGATAAATGTTTCCCAAATAGTAGAATTTGTTTTAGCAATTCTTTGGCAACTCAATTTACTTCTAATTATGTTTCTATCTTCTATCTTTGGTTCAAAATCAAGTTCCCACGGAAGTTCTAATTTTGGTTCTTTCTCTTTTTCAAAGAGATTATCTAACTTTTGTTTTTTTAATTCTAATTCGGTTTCATCGGATATTCGATTTCTATATTTAGGTTTTTGATAATAATATACTTGGGTATATTCGCCACAGTCTACAATCTTAATATTATATTGATTTAATAAATTAGCATTTTGGCATAACACAGACTTTTCACTATCATTTAATTTCGTTTTTTGTAATTTAGTCGTAGTTATGAGCCTACTATCAAGTATAGGAAAGACTTCGTCTTCCCTTGTAGGCTCTTTAGTACTATTTTCTACTAGTTTTTCCATTAAAATAGTATTGTCTTTTAATTATTAATAGTAATTCGTTAGGTGGGCGCCCTGTTGTAGGTGCGCCACAACCAACCGAATTTATTATTCTAGTTCATTACACAATTAATTCATATTAATGGCGATTAATCCCATCATCCGCTCCATTGAGGTTTAAACTCGCACACTAGAAATAGTAAAGCGAGTTTTTCTATTTATAAACAAGTTCATAGTATTTGATATTATGGGCTTTTTTCATTATTTTAAAGGAGGGATATGTATTTATGAAAACGACCATAGAACAATTAAAGTTTCCTTGTGAAATTAAAAACAAACTAAAAATGAAAGCAAGTTTTGGAAGTCTTGATATTAAGTTTATTGATGGACATTTAATTAAATTTGATAAAACGAATTTAAGTGTTAAAGAACCACATAAAATTATTGTGAATAATAGTGTTAATACTTTAATTGCTTATTTATACGATAATAACGATAAAATTTATATTCCTAACTCTAATACTATTATCTCTCTAAATAGGTTTATTTCTATATTAAATGAGATGAATAAGAGAAGATAATTCTATATAATAAAGCAAAATAGTAGAAAGATATTGGAGAGATTTTTATAAGTTATTCTTGATATGATAGATGAAAATTCTACCTAAATTTGCATACTTTTTTGCACTTTTTTTGCACAAAATTTGCATATTTATTGCATTGACATTGCATGAAGCAAATGATATTGTGGTAATGTATCTCAAAATTGTTGATACTCTTCCCATTTTCTACACAAAATTTACCCATTTTTTACCTCGACTTTACCTAAGTCTAGTGTTAAACTTGCTATTGATAGAAATAATTCTATCAAGAAATAAATACCATTTTTAGTTATTTGTTCTTAAACACAAGGGATATTGTCTCTTGTGTTTTTTAGTGTTTCAAAAAAGATAGAAAGGAAAGGGATAAAATGAAACAAGAAGAAAATGAAATAATATGTGGTTTATATCCTCGTGTTTCAACAGAGGACCAATCTAGGTTTGGTCATAGTTTAGATGAACAAGAAGAAAGACTACAAAAGTTATGTGAATTTAAAGGCTATAAGATTTATAAAGTATATCGTGAAGAGGGAGTTTCGGCGAAAAATACCAATCGACCAAAATTTCAAGAAATGATTGAAGATATGAAAAATGGTAAAATCAACAAAATAATTGTTTATAAGTTAGATAGACTTACTCGTTCTATTCGTGATTTAGAGACAATATGTACTATGTTAGAAGATTATAATTGTAGTTTGGAAAGTGTCGCTGAAGAAATAAATACCGAAACCGCTAATGGTAAATTTTTTATTCGTATGCTTACAATACTTGCTCAACTAGAAATAGAAAGAACAAGTGAAAGAACTAAATTTGGACTTATCGGAGCTGCGAAAAAAGGTCATTTAAGTGGAAAACCACCACTAGGGTTTACAAAAGAAAAAGATAGCAAAGAACTAATTATTGATGAAGTGAAAGCTGATGTTGTAAGAAGAATATTCAAATTATATTTAGATGGCTCTTCCGTTTGTTCTATTTGCAAGTTATTTAATGAAGAGGAAGTTTTAAATCGTAAGTGGGCAACTACTACTGTTGATAAAATACTTTCTAATCAACTTTATATTGGCAACATGGAATTTGGTAAACGAACAAATGGCGATAATCAAATATTTGAAGATGTTGTTCCCGCTATTATTGATAAAACTACTTTTGAGTGCGTACAAAAAAGAAAGGAAAAGAATCTTAAAAACTTTCATAGGAAAATTGTTTATATCTTTATGCAAAAAATAAGATGTCCTAAATGTAATAAAATTATGGGTGGTAGTTCTAGTACAAGTAGAGATAAAACAAAACATACTTATTACAAATGTGCTAATTGTAATACAAGAATCAATGAAAAGAAAATAGAAAAATATTTGATGAAATTTCTAAATGATATGTTAGACTTTTTCCTTATTGTTGATAACTCTTTTAAACCTACTCTTAATCAAGATACGGAAAATGAAATAAAAAAATATAAAACAATTGAAAGTGATTTACAAGAAAAATCAGATCGTATCAAGAAAGCATTTATTGACGGACTACTTGAACCAACTACTTTGTCAAGTGAATTAAAAGAGATTGAATCGGAACTTGAAATGGCTAAGAATAAAATTGAAGAGTTGGAACAATTACAAGAATCTATGGAATACAAACAAGACATTGAAACCATTTTTAACTTAAAAGAAATTGATAAAATGAAAGCAAAAGCTGATTATGTAAAAACAAATAATTTATGGCAAAAGTTAAGCCTAGAACAAAAACAATTTCTAATAAATAAGTATATTGATGAAATAGAAATTGAAGTTGATAAGGACTACAATGTTACAATTACAAATATATTATTTAACAAAAATGAAATTGAAAATATTGGGTATATGTTCAGAAATGATTGTTTTGATATGATTGTAAATGTGAAAGATAGAGATATTATTCTCTCTAATTATAAAAGTGAACAAGAGAAGAATGATTATGTTTCTACTTTAAGAAATTTTTACAACATTAAAGAAACAACAATACAAGCTGATTCTTTTGATATAACTAGTTTAGAAACTGATGATATTATTCAAATAATTCCACAAGAAAAAAATTCAAAATTTGAGAAAAATAAATTTACGATATTGCAAATTGAGGTATAGAAATATATCTTTTTTTTATTGGTATAAAGGGGGTGATTTATTGAATTATTTTTTTAAATTTTTACTACCACAATTATCAGAATATTTTAAAGATGATAAATCAGTAAAAGATTTTATTCCGAAAGTATTACTTGAATATACAAAGGAAAATGAAAGGAATGATGTTAAAGATGAAACAATTAACAAATGAAAAATTAACTAAAAATTGTGTAGAAACCATAAATCAATTTAAAGTATTAGAATATTTAAAAAAGAACTTAAATGTATTTTCATTTAAAATATTTTTATATGATAAAAATACACTTAAAGTAATAGATGAAAAAGAAAACCAAGCATACTTTAAATATGATGAAGATACAAATGAAGTATTATTTTTAGAAGAAAACTTCGAAAAAAATGATGACTATGAGTTGTAATGATTCATAGTTTTTTGTTTACTTTTTTTCAAAAAAAGTAATAACAAACGAGGTACATTTTGTAGAAAAAATTGTGAGAGATTCTACTTACAAAGTTTGTGGAATTACGAATAATTTTTCTAAGTCTTATGTAGTTTTATTTCATTATGAAGTTTTGAAATATTACGAAATAAGACTTATGGATTCTAAGGTGCTAAACCTTAGCTCCCATGTTTTGATACTTGTGTCAAAACATATAGGGAGTTAGAAATTTTGTCTTGGTTTCCTACCTACTCTCCGAGTATTTAGAAAACCTCAAAATAGTAAAAATTAAGGAGATGATATTATACAAAAATTAGCCTATTCATTTCATATTGGAAATGATAAAAATAAAAGTAAAAAATCAAGAAAAACTATTAAAAATGGTATAGTAGCAGATAAAGTTTTTAATAATAATGCAATTCAAAATGCTCAACAACTTTCAAAAGTAAATAAACATAATTTACGAAAATATGATGATAAAATAGAACTTATTGAAATCATCTATGGCACAAATAATTTGTATGAAGATGTAAAAAAATTATATGTGAAAGAATTTGATAAAGCAAGACTTGAATACAACGAAAAACAAACTCGTAATGATAGAAAGATAGAAGATTATTTCTCTCACATTTCTAATAACGATAAAAATGATTTGGCAGTTGAAATTATTATTGAACTTGGAAATATGGAATTTTGGAAAGATAAAGATGAAACCTATAAAAGAAAAATGACTGAAGTTTTTAAAGAACAAATTAGAGATTTAGAAAAAATTGTTCCTTCTTTTAAAGTAGCGAATGCTGTTGTCCATTATGATGAGGCTAGCCCTCATTTGCATATTGTTGGTGTTCCCGTTAAAGATGGAAATAAAAATGGTATGAAAAAACAAGTTGGAAAATCTACTATATTTACAAAAGAATCACTTCGTGAAATTCAAGATACTATAAGAGTATATTGCAAAGAATCTTTTAATAAAATCTATCAAACTAATATTGAATTATTAGAAAAACTAGAGGGAAGAAATGAAGATATTGAATCTAAAAATATGAGTAAACAATATGATTATCTAAAAAAACAAGCTGATAGAAATAGGCAAAGGTTAGAAAAAGTAAATCATCAAACTGAACTTACTCTTTCAAAATCTAAAGAAGTAAAAGAAATTATTTCTAATTTAAAACCTACTAAAATTACTAAAAACAATTTTCTTATCAATGATGATGAAATAAATGTTATCCATAATTATATTGAAAATGTGGATAAAAATGTAAGTGATATAAAAAATGTAAATGACTTAACCAATCTTATGGAAGATTTCGAATACGATTTGAAAACTCACAATAAAGAAGTAAATGAATTACAACTAAAAGTTACAGAACAATCAAAAAGAATTACTACGCTTGAAAAACAAAATATTTCAAAACAAGATAAAATTGCCGAACAGCGAAAAGAAATCAAAGAATTGGAGCAGGAAATTTCTAGATTAGAAAAAATAATTCAAGCTTGGCAAAATTTATGGCAAAAAATTCGTGATTTCTTTCAAGATAAATTTTTCAGTTCTAAAAAGGAAGATACAATATACGAACAAGTTATTGATGATATGCTAGAAGAAAATATTTTAGATAATGATGATATAGATTATATCCAAAATAGTTATTATTCAAAAGATAGTAATGAATTAGAAAAATAAAAAAACCTTCGTTTTGAAGTGAAGATATTTTAATACTTTATATTTTTAAAAAGGTTAGAATTGTAAAATTCTTGCATTGAAATATTTATTGTTTCGCATATTTTATATACTACCATACTACTAGGGTTTTGAGTTTTGTTATAAATCATATTTTTCACTGTTGATAGAGAAACACCAGAAAGTTCCGAAAGCATTTTTAAAGAATAATTATTTTGACTTGCTAATTCCATTATTCTTTTTCCTGTTGCTTGGGCTAATGTCATAATACCCACCTCTTCACAAAAATTGTAGCAAAAGAACATTGAACTATAAGTCGTGCACACGACTTTTTCGTTGACTTTACTAAAAAGGCAATGGTAATATGAAAGTATCCTAATTGCAAACAAGTTAGGTAGAAAGGAAATAATTTTTTGATAATCTAAATATAGAATTAAAGTTATTTATGGAATAAAATGTGTTCAGCAGATTGATTATATTTCTTACATAGTTCGTATAAAGGAATGGTTGTAATTAATACTCTTCCTTGTTCGTAACTTTCCCAAGTGGATCTTGATATATGAATCATTTGCGAGATTTTATCTTGAGTTAAATTTAGTGATTCTCTTAATGTATGTAAATTATTTGCAACCACTTGAATATCTATATCTTCATATAATTTAGTATTTGTTCTATCATCCGTTAGATTCATTAAATAATCAATTTTGACATGATAAAGATTAGCTAGATTTATTAATCTTCTTAAAGGAATAATATCTCTTCCATATTCCCACATAGAATAAGTACTTTTAGAAACATTTAATTTATTTGCAACTTGACTCATAGAATAATCTTCATATTCTCTTAGTTCTTTAATTCGGTTAAACATAATACCACCATAATTATTTTCGCAAACCATGGGTGGATTATGCCTTTATCGTCCGTTTATATTATCATTAAATTTAATTGGGTATTATGAGTAATAAAAAATCAAATTCAACTTATGAAGAAGAAAATAAGCTTTATGCAAGTGTTAAAAATTATGTCCATGAAAAAACAAATATAGATATTAACTATATTGAGGTTTTCTCTGCAAGTAGAATCCAAAAAGATTCAATAGAATTATGGGAAGATTTTTCTATTATCTTTAAAGATATATCTACCAATAAGAAATTTCGTTTAGAAAAAGAAGAATTAATTGAGGAAGATGTATAAAATATGAGAAAGAATAATACTTTTTATAATTTTGAATTTTGTTTATTTAACTGGGAATATAAGAATATTTTTGATTTAATAATAGCTAATTATTTACGAAAAATTCTTAATAATATTGACTCAGATATTCTTGTTATTTCTAGTAATAAGAAACAATTTGATTTATTTTGTAAGGAAGTTAAACATCTGCTAAACGAACTAACTATTAATGATGTCTATGAAAATCAAACAAGAAATGGACTTGTAAAAAGATACTTAGAAAGTCATTCATTTCAAATTAATGATTTAGAATATATAAAAAATATTACTCTAAAGAAATTTACTAATGTTGATAACAATGAAAAATATTATGACATTGTTATATTAGACGAATCATTTACTAAACAAGATTTGAAAAAATTGGTATTATCAAAAATGAAAAGTGAAAAAGATATTGCCAATTTACTTGAGCAACACTTTATTTATATCGTAAATTATCAAAGAGAGTTTAAAAAGATTTATGATTATTTTGAATAAAATTATAGTATAATAGTTTCATCAAAGTTATGTATAAATAGTAATTTAAGGAGATGAAAATATGAAATGTAATATAGAATATATTGGAAAGTCAAGACAAGGGATAACTAAATATTATTGTACTGCTCATAAGTCTTTTGCTTATGACAAATTGGGAAATAAACTTGATGAATGTCTTTGGAGTAATAAAGAAATATATGATACTCGATTAAATATTAAGCAAAATGAAATTAAGGATATAAATATTAAATATGAAAATATTTTAGAAAGTGTTATTCCTAAAATAACAATAAATAATAATGAATATAGTGGAGTTCTAGAATATAATGATTCTATATTAACATATAAAGATTTTGGTGGAATAATGCTAGCCAAACTAAATAATATACCCTTAGAAATAGTAAAATGTAGTCATTGTGGTCGTTATCACTCTGATAACGGACAATTTGCTTATACACCACATAGAACTCACTTATGTTTATATTGTGGACATCTATTTAGAGCAAAAGAAAGAAACATAGGAAGTGAACTTGCAATGATTTATACTATACCTGAAATAAAACTAAAAGATAAATTACTTAAGATTGATAATTATTGTTGTGTAGAATATGATATGCTAAAGGGAAATTTACTTATAAATAATCAGAATGTTAACAAAGTTTTATTTGAAGGTAAGGAACTTAATATTGTAGAGTTTCTAAATAATCTTTTAGCAAATGAATTTTAATCAAAAAATTACAATTAATCTAATGAATTTATTGTATAACATAAAGAAAAACGATATAATAAATACATCAAATACAAAGAATTTGTTTGTTAAAAAGTGTGTATTACCCCTTTTGTAATCGCTCCAGAGAAGAATCTGCTCGAACTTTTATAGTTTAGAGCATAAAGATAAATATCAATTCTAGAAATGGAATTGATTTTTTGTTGTGAAAAGAAAGTGAGGAGATTCTTTAATGGTTAATATTATTAAACAAGAAATTGAAATTGATAGTGCTTTAAAGCATAAAATAGAATTCATATGTAGTTTTTGCAATACTACACCTACTATTTATAATGGAAGTATTAGAACTATAGAACATACAAACCTTACTTATGTAGAACCTCATAGAGTTATTATAAATGGTATCACTTATCTAGCATTTAATTATGAACCAAATATTTATGTAGAAAATTTAAGTAAACCTATTCCATTAAGTAATTTAGAAGAATATATTAAGTCATTAAATTAAATATGAAATTTAAAAATCATTCCATTCCTATAATTTATTATTGATTTCCTAAAGTGTTTTCAAAAGATTAAAAGATAGAATTGCATGATTTTTGCAACAATTTTGCATCTTTTCTTCCTATTTTTTACACGAAATTTGCACGATTTTTGCCTAGACTTTGCCTATCGCTAATGATAATATAGTATCGTACTGGAATAAAATTAATTTACAGTACCACTTACAGAGTGAATTACAGTATGATTTACCGAGTAATTTACAGAGCAAAGTATCTAGCCAGTTACATAGACTATGTGATAATATAATAATGTATTGGTATCATTATGAAGTTTGGGCGAACTCTCTAAATACAATTTAGTGTACTATTCGCATACGATTTAGTTTACTATTTGAAGTCAATTTAGTTTACTTTTTGACTACTAAAAAAAATACAATTTAGTTTATTGTTCAAAGACTATTGAGTATGTTAATATGGTATTGTAGTTAATAATAGTGTTTTACTTGTATTTGATTTTGTGAAGAAAAACTACTAGTTAAATTACCAGTGATTTTACCAGTAAAACTACCATATTTTTTGGTATTGACTACATCAATAATGCTGATACAATAGTATATGCTAGGAATAAGTAGCGAAGAAAATTTATCTTTAAATAATCAATTTTTGAAACACAAGGGAAGAAACTCTTGTGTTTTTTCGTATTCAAAAATAAGAAAGGAAATTTATTTATGAGTGAAGAAAAGAAAATTGCTGGAATATACATAAGAGTGCCGTTGTAATACATAGGCAGACACATTATCTTCTTTTTCTTCTAACTCTTGCTTGGTTATTGTAAATCCATATTTACCAAAATTTGCTCCTATATCTAGTTTTCCATTAGGTAGATTTTCGCTCACTAATTCTTCAGTTTTTAAAATGAATTTAATTTTGTAAAAATCTTCATCTCCATTTTCTGATTTTTCACCAATAATGATTTTATCAACTAGATTATTAAAGACTTCTTCATTAAATTTAGTAAGACCTTTATATTGTTTTAGAGTATTGGATATTTTATCAATTTGCTCTAGTTTTTGTTTTCTAGTGATTTCTATATTTTCAGTATTTTTTAGTAGTTGTTCGTACTCTTTAATCTTGTTAGAAATTTCAATATTTTTTTGATTTAATATCTCTTTTGAAATAGAGCCATCAAGTTGTAAATCTATTAAATTAGATAATTTACTTTCAAGTTTTGTAATTTCATCTTGTATCTTTTTATGATTAAGATTATCTTGATTTTCATTGATGACTTCATTTACTTTTTTCATAAATGAATGGATATAAATTATTAATCTTATCAGCACAAATAACTAATTTATTTCGTAAAGGTAATTTTTCTGTTTCTTTAATTGTATGCTTTTTTCTTTCTTCCCAAGATAGAGATTTATCTGGTTCAGAAGCACCCATAACCAAAGAAGCAATATCACTACCAAACTCTTTTTCTATATCTTCAATTGTGTATTTTGTATCTTCTACAACATCATGCAAGTATCCAACTGCTACAACATTATCATCATATCCAAATGATTCTAATAACTGACCTACACCAATTGGATGCATAATCATAGGTTTATCTGGTTCACTTTTTCTAACTTGTCCCATATGTGCTCTTATAGCGAACAATTTTGCTTTTTCTTTAGTATCCATAATATCATTTACCTCCATATACTTAACTCCAAAAATATATTTATCCTTTAATAACTCTTTAACATCATTTTGAAACTTATCAAATTCTTCATTAGCACACCACATTTTTGCATAACCACAATCTCCAAATTTTTTACTGATATATTTATATGCACGAGTAATCATTTGACTTAAATCTAACTCTGGGTAATGTTTAGTTGTATAAGCATGTGTTCTTTTCAAAGAAGATATAATATCGACATTTCTATCAGCAGAAGAAATTATTTTTCCATAATCGCTTCTAGGTTCATACTCTAAACTTGCTCTATGATCTTCTATTGCTTCTTTTATAATCTTTCTTTGTTCATCAGTAAAAAATTCTTTCATCTTCTCATTTTCATAAAATAATTTAGCTGATAAAACTTCATGGTTGTCTTTATCAATGTGATGTGCCAAATCGTGAAAAGATGCTATTGCATAAACCATATTTAAATCAATATTCTCAAACTGATTAGCAAATTCAAAACTTCTTTTAATTACATACTTTATATGATCAATACCATGCCCTGAATCATTTTCAGCATATATTGGAAATATTTTTTCTTCAACATACTGTTGTAATTGTTTATCTCCTTCATTATCTAAAACCTCCTCGTATATTATTTATAATTCATACTTCTTTATTTCACAATTCTTTAGTCCTCTATTTAAAAACATTCCATCTTGTATTCCTTCAAAATAGCCACTAAATGCCTTTGATACTCCACTGTGAGCAACTATTAAAACACTTTTATAATCTTTAGTTTTCAACTCATCTAGAAAAGCATAAACTCTTTTAAAAAAGTCTTGAATATTTTCATTAATTCCATATTGGATATTACTATTATAATTCCAATATTCCTCTCTATTGGTAACTTCAAGTGGTTGTCCACTTAACGTTCCACAGCTTCTTTCCCTTAATCTTTCATCTGTAATTATACTGCTATCATAATTAGTAAGAATACATTCTGTATGTGTTGCTCTCAATAAAGGCGAAGAAATAACAATATCAAAATGGAGATTTTTAATTTTATCTTTTAATTCTTCTGCTTGTTGTATTCCCAATTCAGTTAGATCTTCATCTGCTGTATTATACTGTCCCAAAGCATTATGTGGTACTTGTCCATGTCTTACTATATATACTTTCATTTGAATCACACCTCAATAACTTAACTTTCATTTTTATTTCTAATAGCATTCAACAATAATTCACATATAGTTATGCCATAATTAATTAAAAAATCTTTCTGATTTTTACTAATTTTTTCTCTTTCTTTTATTGAATCTTCAGAGCCATGTCTAAAGCAGTGTATTAATTTTCTGTATTTAATTACTGAATCATTTGAAATAAAATCAAAAGATTCATTTTTATAATCAATATCTGCCCATTTATTATTAATTTTTAATATATTTTCTATTACATTATTAATTTCTTCTAATTTTTCATCTTCTGACATTAAAATAAAATCAGCATTTCTATTTGATATTTTTTTAAATAGTTGGTTTAAGTTATCACTAACTTTTATATTTGTATTATCTTTTTTTGAAAATTTCAAATTATTTGCTACATTTCTTCTTGTAGCCCAAGCAACCACACCAGAGCTATTTCCCTGTGCTAAAATATATTCCCTTATTTCTAATGAGAAATCTGCAACATTTGTCGGTCGTTCTAGAAAATTAGGAAATTGTTCAATATAGTAATTTTCATTATTTAGATAAAAACAAATCATTATAAATTCCATATTAACTGGTTCAGGGTAATCATTTGAAGGGTATGTTAAAACTTTAAATCTATTTATTAGTTCTTTTTCATCATAATATTTAAAATCTTCATTAAAAACAAAGTATGTTTCTATATCATTATTAAAAGTAAAATAATAAAAACTATTTTGATTGATATTCTTTTGATAATATTCATAAGTATTTATCATGTTAGAATCACCTCTAGCAACTTTTTTCAATAGATATTATAACATTAAATACTGGATTTTCGTAGAATTTCACCAGGATAAAATCATCCGAAAAGGCAAAAATGCCAAGAAGTGAAAATTAGTAGAAAATTAGTATATGAAAATGTACTAATTTTTATTATGATAAAAGTGGTGATAAAAA
>CANOWY010000014.1 GCA_947571135.1 uncultured Mycoplasmatota bacterium | reverse complement strand
CGATTTGTGCTAAATCATTTATTGTATTTATTGGTTGACTTCTAAATATTCCATAGTTTAAATTCATATATCTACCTCACTTTCTTTACACAAAATAAAAAGATATGATTTTTCACATACCTTTGTTAATTTCATAACCGATTTTTTATAAGTTTTTACTTTATTTGTATTTTATTAAGTATATGTATCAATTAGAGGACATTTTTCTTATTTTATATGTTTATTGATACCATAATACTTAAATTATAATCAGTTTTTGCTTTTTCTTCGCGTTTTACAATTATGTTTGTTTCTTCAATTTTCCCTTTAAAATAAAGCAAATCTTGTATTTTTTTATTTTGTGTCATTTGTAAGGTCATAGTCCCCTTTCCCATTTGGAAACAGATTTATCACTTACTCCTAAATAAGTAGCAAGTTCTTTTTGTGTTAACTTTTTTTCTCTTCGAAGATGGCTAATAAGTCTTCCTATTTTTTCTTGTTCCATAAAAAATTTTCTCCTTTTCTAAAAATAGTATAAGTTTTTTTAAAAATAAAGAAAACCTCTTCTAAGTAGAATTTTATTTTTTTATACCTGTTTTATCCTCTATATATTTATAATTTAATTTATTATGGTTAGTTACAATATTTTTTCCTAATTTACTTTCAATATTTAATTTTGTGTCGTTTGCAATTTCTCCACCTGTCTTAGCAATACTTTTGTTTTCCATAAAACCAATCGAATGTTTTTCTTTGGCAAGACATCTTGTAGTAACTTCTCCAATATCTGTAAGTAGAATTTCCAAATCCGTCATATTATCACGTAATGACTCTTTTCTTAGTCCTTTAAATTTTTTGTATTCACTTGCCGTCATGCCTGCCCAAGCGCTATAAATTTCATTTGTTAATATGGCATATTCGTAAGGTTCTTTAATACCTTGCTCTTTCCAAACATCAGTTAGTTTATGGCGATTTAAAATTCCTTTTAATCTGGCTTCAATCCAATTATCATCATAACCACATTTATGATAGTACTCTACAGCACGAGTGATTGCAACTTCTGGATCAAAGATTTCATCTATTCGTTCACTTCCTACTTTTGCAAGCCACATTTTAAATGGCTCTGCTTTTGGACTAGGTACAGACTCAATTAATCTTAATATGCCTTTCGTATTTAAAGTATCTGTATTATAAAACTTTCCATCTTTATTAGATTTCATTTTCAGTTGGTTAGTATTACTAACCAACTCACTTCCTTCTAAAATTAATTTATTTTTTAACCATTTCCAATAATTTCTTGATTTTTGATAAGTATTATTTGTTAATATTCCAATAACATCTACTACACTAAAATAGTATTCTTCTCTTTCACTATCCCAAATACTTCTAACTTCTTTTCCCTCAAATAGATTTGTAATGGTTGCTAATTTATCTTGTTTCATTTAATTCCTCCCAATAATAATATTACCCGTAAATTTGTGATTTCCTTTTTTTAATGAAAGTTTTTTAAAATCAGCAATTTTTACAATTAAAAAAAGCCATACATTTTTGTATGACATTCACTCATAATACTCATCATTTTCAATAACACAGAACTTTAAAACTTTTTCTTTATCTTCTACAATAAAAATATCTTTAATTCCACCATTTCCTTCTAAACTATTGCACCAAGCAAGATAAAATTTTGTTTTAGAAAGGTTTTCTGTTGTTTCAAAGTATACCGAACCTCCATCATTGGAAGCACGATAAACCTCCATTTTTTTCACAAAATCTTCCATAGTAATCCTTTTGGATTTTAATTCTTTCTTCAGTTCTTTTTCTTTTCCCTCATCATTTATATATTTTATTTGTTTTAAAGAAGAATATAGTTTTGTACCATCTTCTAATTCGTAATATAAACTTAAATGATTTTCTTTTACTTTTTGGTCTATCCAATTTTGTCTTATTAAATCTTTTCCTGTTAATACATTTTCCTTTTTACTACAACCAGTCAGAAAAAGTAAGATAAAACTCAGTAATAAAAATTTTTTCATTTTCAACCTTCTTATTTTTCTGTGATACCTGTTAAACTAGAATTATCTTGAATAGGAATAATTCTTGTTTTGATTTCATTCATAAAAGCACAATGGTGTTCAATTATAAATTTCTCATTGTCTGTTATAAGTTCATACTTTATATCTAAATTTGGATTAAATTCATACTTATCACTTGCATAATTTCCATACTTTGTATCACTTTCTGTATAACTTCCTTTTAACATACTATATAAAAGATTCCAACGGTCACAAGAACCAACGTCCATTTCATTTTTAAAGTCAGCGTGATTAAAAATTGGGGTTTCTTTTAAATCAATAACTGAAGATTGAATATTTAAACTTTGGTACAAATCTTTTAGTGCCCCCCCCACTATATTGGTTTAGTGCAACTTCTATACAATGATTGATTTCTGTATCTTTATTCACTACCATAAGTCTTACAGGATTTTTTTCTTTATAAAATACAATCGCATGGTGTTTATTGCTAATATTTATATTTTTATCGTTATACTCTATAAGACAATTACAATTCTTTACAATTTTGTATTCGTCGAAAGGGATTTTTTCTTCTTCAAATCCATCCACAAATGCTCCATTAAAACACTCATAATGGTTAATATGCTGTTCTGTCCATAAATCGATTGATTTTATTGTATTCATTTTTAACCCTACTTTCTTTTTTTGTTTGCATTGATTTTATTAAAATATTTTTCTTTTACTAACATAACTATCTATATATACTATACAACATAAATCTTTAAATATTAAGTTTTTTTGATTCACTGGAAAAAATTTCAAATAAAAAATTTGTTTTCTAAATATCTTTGCGATAAATATACTCTACGTTTGGAACAGGTCCAATTTGGTTATTCTTTTCTAGAGTTAAAATACGCAGAATTATTTTATTTTGTTCTACTAAATTCATATTTATTGCTTCAAATTGTGTTATTTGATAGTTCGAATCCAAAGTAACTTGAAAAGAAGGATTTATGTCTTCTTCGCTCGAAAAAAGAATTGGGGCTCCCCTTTTCAAAGCAGCAAAATAATCTTGAAAAATATACTGTAAAGACATTAAAAAACTTTTTTGGTAAGGATTACATTGTATATTTTCAAGAATTAAGTCCAAAAGTTCAATAGAATTATTAGGAAGTACTATAATATTTGATTTTGATAAAGAAATATAGTTGATACAAGTTTCAAATAAACCTTTATCAAAAATAGAAATTTGTTCTTCTTTCGTAGGAACATACATAATAAAGGATTCATACCATTCATTTTCATACTCATTATCTTGGATTTTATTCCTTTGCACTTCTTTCAATATATTCAAATATTCTCTTCTAAAATTTAAATAAAAATAATTATGTTATATCTTTTCGTTCATACTATTCCTCTTTTTCATTTTTTTATTTTAAAATTTTTTTACTCACATGTAAAGTATTTATGCAAGTTTCCTCTTCTTATTGGTAATAATCATGGAAGCAATTATAAAAGCAAGAGCAAATAAGAGAAGTATCATCATATTTAGATAGATTGGTTTTAAGGAAGCAAAATCAAATACTTCCACTGTCTTTAAGACTTCATTTGATTTAATAAAATAATAAGATGGCAAAATATGAGCGATATTTAATACTGTTTTAGGAAGCCACTCTAGTGGCACAAAAGCACCGCACAAGAAACTAGATCCCAATGCTATTACATTGATAATTCCATTCAAAGCATTTTTATCTGATATAATATTTCCTAAGAAAAAAGCAAGAGTTAAAGCAAAGAAAGAAAAGACAAAAGAATTTAGTATATAAAATGCTCCATGTAATGTCCACATAGATTCTTTAAATAAAATATAACTTAATAGAACGTAAAAGAACCACATAGCAAAAGCAAATAAACTATTCGATAGGAGTAAAATCCGATTGTACTTTTGATACTCCATGCTACTAATCGTTGTTCTTTTTAAGACACTTTCCTTTTTAAAACTAGAAAGAATTAAACAAATAATGTAAATAGCCCCCGCTAAAATACAATAATTGGTAAAGTTATAATAAGAAGAGACTTTTGTTAAACTATCTGTATCTAATTTAGAAGTTACCTCTACATTTACTTCCTGTTCTAGTGTTTCATTTATGGCGTTTAGCATTTCTTCTTCTGCTAAATCAAATGCTAAGTAAGTATTTGCTACATTTAGGAAACGTTCTAACATCATATTGGCTAGACTTGCTTGGTAATCTTTTGTACTTTTTATTTTTATTTCTGGATTTTGATGGTTTAAAAATTGTTTTCTAAAATCATTTGGAATATAAACGATATAATTTACATCGCGATAAAAAAGAGCGTCATTTCTTTTTTCTTCATCATTCTCTATTTCTTTTATGTTGCTATTTTTACTTATATACTCTATTAAATTTTTTGTAATACCTGTTATTTCATCTTCACAAACAATTAAAATATCTGGTTTACTTGCCGTAAATGTAGTATTATTGTCATTTGTTTTCATATTGAAACCAGCAAAGAAGATTAAAATAACGGTATACATTATAACAATGGCTTTGTTTTTATTTAAAACCTTTAAAAATGCTTTAAATACTGTCATATTTTTGCCTCCTTAAAGAAAGTATTGCAAAGAAAATTAAAATAGCAGAAAATACAAGAAGACTTATAATATTAAAGTAAAATCTCTCGTGTGTACTATAATAATATAAAGAATAAAATCCATCTGTTATCATACTAGCAGGATTTAGTTTATTAAGTAGGGGTATGTTTTTATCGACAATGTATTTCATGGTAATTCCCATCATTCCAGATAAGAAACATCCAAACATGGTTACAGAAATCATAATGCCTGTTTTGGTATTTTCATTTACTTTAAAAATGGTAGCAACAAAAATTCCCAAAGACAAACCTGATAAACTACCTACAAGTGCAAGTAAAATAATAAGTGACAAATTTGTTCCATACTCTACATGCAAAACAAAAACGGTGTACAGAAATAATAAAGAAAGACCAATTAACTGCACAATGTAACTAGCAAAAACACTACTCAAGATAAGTTTTCCTTTCGATAAAGGACTTATAGAAATACGTTTCCCTTTATTACTCATATTCGGCATATTTTGATTTATAGCAACCATTCCTAAAATTCCTCCATACAAACAAGTCATAGCAATTAAAGTGTAAAACTCAATCATAGTGTAACTTAAATTTGCATTAGAAGTATCTTTTATATTTACTTCCTGCTCATTTTGAATTTCCATTACTTTTTTATAGATTTCGGTATACCAAGTTTCAAATTGTTCCTCACCATATCTTCCTTCTTCCGTAGTGATTTTTTTAGATATTTCTATGGTGGCAACATTTTTTAAAATGGTAGTCATTTCCTCTACTTCTTCTACCACTAGTTTTAAAATCGTTTCATTAATTCCACTTTGGTTTACAACAATTTTAGGAGTTTCTTCTAACACAACATATCCAGAAATTTCTTTTTTAGAAAGTTTATTTTTCGCTTCCTTTTCTTCTACATATTGGGTAGTAAACAATTGATTTTCGCCTTCTTTGCTTAACGCATTGAATACTTCCTTATAGGTGATATTTTCTTCTTCTGTCTCTACAAGAGCAATTGGAATAACTTCTAATTTCTCACTGTTTTCAATATTAGAAAATGCCATATAGAAAAATGTCCCTAAAATTAAAGGAAAAGCATAGGTCCAAAAGATAAGCATTTTACTTTTAAAAAGTATTTTTAAGGTATATTTAAAATTATGAAAAAACATTAGTCTCTTAATTCCTTTCCTGTAAGTTCTAGGAAAACATCATTTAAAGTAGGACGCTCCGAAAATATTTTGTTATAGGTAACTTTCTTTTCTTTTAAAAAGTCCATGAGTTCACTTAAATTGTTTTTGCCTTTTTTATATGTAATGAAAAGGATATTCTCTTCATAATTTACTTCCTCAATATTTTTAAATTCTTTTATTTTGGATAGCGTTTTTTGTGACAATTCGATGCCTTCTACGGTTACTTTTTCTTCGATATTGGCAAGATGTTTTAATTCATCACACGTCCCACTTGCGATGATATGTCCCTTATCTAAAATAATAACACGATCACAAAGAATTTCTACTTCTTCCATGTAGTGAGTAGTGTAGACAATAGTGGCACCAAACCTCCTTAACTTTTCAATGCCATCTAAAATGTTATTACGGCTTTGCGGGTCTACAGCAACAGTTGGTTCGTCTAAAAAAATGAGTTTGGGTTTATGGGCAATTCCACAAGCAATGTTAAGTCTTCTCAGTAATCCTCCTGATAATTGTTTTGGATAAAACTTTTTATAATTTTCTAGTCCTACTAAATGAAGAGCATCTTCAATGTAGGTTTTACGCAATTGTTTATCTTTAATGTATAAGCCACAGAAATAATCAATATTATCATAGACATTTAATTCTTCAAATACGGATACATCTTGAAAAACCACTCCAATATTTCGTTTAATCTCATAAGCATTTACATCCATTTTTTCTCCAAAAATTTTGATACTTCCTTGACTAAATTTTAATAAAGATAAAATACAATTTATTGTTGTTGATTTTCCGCTTCCATTTGGCCCTAATAATCCTAATATTTCTCCTTCTTTTACTTCAAAGGTTAAATCATCAATAGCCCGTATTTCTTTATACTCTTTTACTAAGTTTTTTACTTCTATACAATTTTTCATTTTTTCACCTTTTTCTTTCTTATAATGGTAATTCATAATCTTCATTTTCATACAATATATTTCTATTTATTTCAGATTTATACTTATTTTTATTATTCCTTCCTGAAAGTTCTCTTCATATTCTGTAAAAGAAGAAATACATTGTATATTATAAATCATTTTCCTTCATTCTTTTTCTCCTTTTTATATCCTATTAACATTTCTTTAATTGATTTAGCAAGCAATTCTTCTATTTCTTCTTTAGTAAACTGAATTGTTTTGGTTGCCACCAAACAAGCAATACCATGAGTAAAAATCCAGACTTTAACATGAAACTTTTTTTGCTCTTCGTAAGATAATCCTGTTACCATTTGTCCAGTTTTTATTACATCTTCTCCAATAGAGTCTGTCATTACAAAATCATTGGCATTCAAGTTTGTTTTTTGCATAAAAAGTATTTTAAAAAATTCTGGATAGTCACTCGCAAATTTAATGTAGGATAGTCCCATTTGTTTATAAGGATTATCTTCTTTTTCTTTAGCACTAAGCATATATTCTTGGTACTTATGATAAATTAATTGGTGTACTTCTTTATTTAGTTCTTCCATACTTGTAAAGTTATGGAAGATTGGTTGGACAGAACAACCAAGAACTTTCGCAATTTTTCTGGCATTCAAACCTTCAAATCCTTCCTTTTTTACAATCTCATAGGCACAATTTAGAATATCTTCTTTACTAAATTTTGGAATGGGCGGCATACTCTGTTTCCTTTCTATAAACAACATTCGTTATATATCACTTGTTATCATTTTAAACTAAAAATAAATTCCTGTAAATATTTTTACAAGAATTTTTATCATTTTTTGCTTATTTGTTATTTTGTCATATTTAGTATTTTCATTTTTGGAATATAAGAATGAGTAACTTCTTCTACTTCCTCTTTTAAAAGATTTTCATAGATAATTCTTGGTCTATTTTCGTTTAATACAGGACCACCATAGATATTCCCTTTTGCTACAATTTTCTCTCCAGGAAAAGAAGATCCATTCCATCTAAATTCCAAACAATCTGTTTCGATTCCTTTGTAGCCTTTTGAAAACATATCTAAGAAGGCTTGTTTTCCAAGTGCTCTCTTATAGGCAGAATTGTTTTGATATACTCCTGTTTGGTAAACTACAAATTGATCTTCGGCAGTGGCCTGATCATAAGGATTTATTCCATAGAAAGCAACATATTTATAATCTGTAATACGATTAAACAGAACATTAGAAACCCCGTATAAGTCACGATAATCTTCCCAACCTTCAGCAGTAATAATATCAATGGTTGTGTTGATTTGCTCTTTATTCTCAAAATCATAGTTTTCTATTACAAATCTTTCTTTTTCTTCATTTAGTTTTTCAAATAAACTAAAAATCATTTTTTGTTCTTCTGTTTTCTCTTTGGCACTTATTTTATATAAATCTAGAAAATCATCATACGTTATGTTAAAAAAATTTAAAAGAAAAGTTTCTTTATATTCTAGTGGATCAGCCATTTCATTTGGTAATATTCTATACATGCAATTTACTTTTTCTGTTTCATCAAATTGGTTTATTTCTTGTACATACGCAAACTTTTCTTCTAAGGTTACAGTATTATAATTGTTATTATAACTTGCAATATAGTAAGACAATTCTTCATTATCTAAAGTATTGTGATTTAAGATTGTATTAAAAAGAGTTGTAAACGGAATGATATCTGCACGAATGGTATTTTCTATAATTTCTTCTTCATTCACTTCTGGTAATAGGTATAAATATTGATATGTTTTTTCAAAAGAAGTATCGGGAATTAAAAGAGTATACCAAATTTTTTGATTTACATTTAAATCTTTTCTATTTGAGATAAAGTCATATTTTTCTTCAAATGTAGCAATATCAGTATTAACAATCGATTCCATTTTATCGATTAAAGAAATTTCATCTCTAGCCATAATATAATTAAAAATACTAGAATATCCTATAATTCCTGAATGCAAGATTACATCTATTTTCTTTTCTAAACTTATTTCTTCTAGCGAAAAAATAAAATTAAAAATATTGGTTGGACTAGCAATTCCTGAATGAATAATTCTATCTAGTTTTTCTTCCGTAGAAATATTTTCTTGGGCTAATATTTCATTAAATTGGGTTTTGTAATCTTTGGCAATACTTTCTGTTCTTTCTTCTATTTTTTCTGGCTCTACTTTTTCAGTTACACTAGATTGCAAAATTTCATTTAAAAAATGGGAATCTGTAAAAAATTCTTCCAGATCTTCTATTATAGATGTATCTTTTATTTCTTCTACTAAATCACGAGACAACCCACAAGTATTCAAAAAAATCGTGATAGCAAAAAATGTACAAAATGTAGACCAAAACACAGACTTATCTGATGAATGATTTATTTCTTTAGTAAAATCATTATTTTCTAAAGAGGAATGTAAGGCTATGGAGTTATTGGAAGTATTACTCATTAAAACTGGTTCTAAAGTTTCATAAGAAATGATTTCTCTTTTTTCTAATTTTTCCACTTGATTATGAATATAGTCTTTTACATCATCACTTAACATATTGCTATTGTTTAATTCATCAAGTGTAAAGTTTTTTAACGCTTCGTTTACTAATTTTTTAGAAGAACCTACTACATTTTGCACTTCTCTTATGATTTTGATTTTAGCATTTTGGTATTCTTTCTTTTGAAATGAATCTTTAAAATTTTTAGAATTCTTTTTTAAATCACCATATTGTTGAACTAAATTTTCCAACATTGGTTTATATATTTTATTTAAAACATTTAAAGATAAAATGATAATATTAATGATACGATTTGCTTTCTGTTTAGATTTATTAATTTGCATAAAAAAATACCCCTTTCTTTTGAAGCACTTATACATATTATAATAATTTTACAATATTGTCAATTTTTCATTGGGGATATTTAGTGGGATATTTTAGTTATCTCATAGGCTTTTTTCGTTTGTTTTTTATTTTATGTGATATTTTTGTTTAAAAATACTAAATATCATTAATATGCCTTTATTTCAATAGATATAAACAAAACTTTAAGTATTTTTACTACTAATTTACTACTTTTAAAAATTAAAATTTTTATAATGATAATGTCTAAATATTATGTGTTCTTCTATAGTTTTTTTCTTTTTGATTTAGATAATGATAAAATTCTTTTCATAACATCATCTGGAGTGTAATTATCATATTTAGGTGCTCTGTCAATTTCTGGTATATCAAATAAATCCCAGTATTCTAATTTAATATGATATGAGGCAACCCCTTCAGGCGTATTTATACCAGCAATAAAATCTCCATTAAACATTGGATCATGTTCTTCATCAAAATGTTTTTTTGATTTCCGAGATAAATTAGGAAAATTATTGCAAATTGTACAAAACATTATAAGTCTTTGTAAATAAAGTTCTCTAAATGTATGATGACCATCACTAATATCTTTTGAAGATATAATACCCATTTTATTATAAATTTTAATTAATTCATTTAATTCTAAAATTTTATCCATATTGTCTCCTTAAATTTTTTTAAATATGTAAATATTTTATCATTTTTATAAACTAATTGAAATAAGGTTATTAAAATTTAGCAATAAGAATAGAGATTAAATAAACTATTATTAAAACATAATTCTATATTATAAAAGAACATTTGCTACATGCTTCATGCTACATAATAAGGGTAATACTATACCTTATTATGGCGAAGACTTTAGTTGCTCCGCAACTAGTCTCGCTTATAAGATATATACCAATACTATGAACATTACATAGTATTTTTTTAAATTAATACTTTAAAATACTTTAAAAATTTTAAATTTTTACTACCAATTTACTACTTTTGAAAGCAAAAATATAAGAAATTATAAAAATATATGTGAATATCTTCCTAAAATAAAAATGTCGTAAACTCTTATAAATAAAGGTTATAACGACATTTAAGAACTTATAAAAAGTTACTTAAAAAATACTATACTTTTATATTAAAATATTCTAAACTTTCTTTTAAAATTTTTTCTCCATCTTTTAAAATTTGATCTTTATTATGGATATAAGTAAATAGTTCGTTTTGGGTTTTAGTTTCGATTAAATAACGCCCTACCACTTTAAATAAATCATAGCCATTATATTTTTCTGTTTTTACATTACCTTTCCAAAATGCTAAATCACACATTTTGGGTAAATCAGGATTTTTTACTAAATTTTCAATTATGGTTTTAAATTCACCATTTGCTATTTTTGTTTCTATTAATCCATCAAAATTTCCTGCAAGAGCCTCATCCAACCAAACTATCCTATCCCAATTATTTTTTTCATAAATAAATTTTTGAAAGAATAAATGAAATGTTTCATGTGCAAGACTATTAAATCTTTCATACGGGTCTTCATCTATTAGCATTTGTATCTCTCCACCATAAAAACATCCTTTCGCCCAACTTAAAGATGGGGACGTGGTATCTGGTGCCACTTCTTTTATTCTATTTATAAAATCTTCACGAGTGAGTAAAAAAGATCCTTTTATTTTCTTGCCATACTTTTCTTCTTTAAAGAAATCCAAGTATTCTTGAAACTTTTTCTTAGAATACTCTAGTATTTCTTTTCCATATTCTTTTAATATTTCAGGCAATATTATTTCATAATATTCATTTTCTAAAGTAATATATTTATTCATTTTTTATTTTTCTCCTTCTGTTTTTGATTTTTCTAAAACTTGCAATCCTTTCTTTGCTTGTTCGTATTCTTTGAAATGACTAATTTTATAGGTTTTCCCATTCATTCTAAAATTTGAACCTGTTTGGTGAAAATCAAATTTAACTTGATGCTTATCGCAAGTTTCTTTGATATGAGCAACCCAAGAAAAATCACAAACACGAGCATTTTCGTAAGATTCTCCACTTACAGAAACCAAATCGATTTTATCAGTCTTTAAATACTTACTTAAATCCACCTCTTCTAAAATGGGTGCCACAAAAATATAGCGATGTTTTATTTTACAATTTAAAAATAGTGGAATTCGCTTATCCGCTTTTTCTTGATTTTCACAAGTTAAGGCAATCGTAACATTGTCATATCCCTCTTCCCAATCCTCAGGAATACATTCATTAAACCGTTCTATTCTTTTGGTTGGAATAAGAAACTGAACATCGTTTCGTTTTTTTATTATCTCCCATGCTTCTTTACGCCAAGCATCTGCGTCTTCTAGAAAAAAATCAGACGTAAAACACGTTGCTAGTTCACTACCTGCTTTTATTTTATAATTTCCTTGTTTGTCTTTTTTTAAAGGAAGATTAAAATTTGTTTTGGACTTTGTTACTATATTAGCATCTCTATTTCGTAATTTATCTAAATAATATACATAACAATGTAAGCAACCAGGACTACATTTATGACAACCATGCCATGGATTCCATTGCATAAAAACACTTCCTATAAGAATTATAACACAAATGCCCACCCATTTCTTTATTAGTAGAATAGTCTATAAAGTAAGGGAGGAAATTATGATTGAACAAATATTATCTTTAAACCCTATTATCCAAGCAGGACTTGCTACTTTATTTACTTGGAGTGTTACAGCAATTGGTGCTTCTTTAGTCTATTTTTTTAAACGTATTAATAAAAACTTAATGGACGGAATGCTAGGGTTTGCTGCAGGTGTTATGATAGCCGCCTCGTTTTTTTCGCTTATTGCGCCCTCGATTACGATGGCAGAAAATTTAGAATTAATTCCATGGCTTGTCGCCTTTATTGGTTTCTTTAGTGGAGGATTATTACTTTTTATTGGAGATAAAATATATGATATTTATGAAAAACGAAACACAAAGAAAGAAGAAAAAAAAGTAAGTTTTAAACGAGTCATTATGTTAATTAGTTCTATTACACTTCATAATATTCCAGAAGGTATGGCCGTTGGCGTTGCTTTTGGTTCTGTTATTTACGGACTTGATGGTGCTACTCTTGCTGCTGCATGGACTTTGGCACTTGGAATTGGTTTACAAAATTTTCCAGAAGGAACTGCTGTATCTATGCCACTTCGCCGTGAAGGAATGAGTCGTAATAAAGCCTTCTTTTTAGGACAACTTAGTGGAATTGTAGAACCAATTGCAGGAATTATCGGGGCTATCTTAGTCATGAAAATGCGTACTTTACTTCCATTTTTACTAGCATTTGCAGCAGGGGCCATGATTTATGTTGTAGTAGAAGAATTAATACCAGAGAGTCAAACCAATAAAAAGAAAGATTTAATGGCATTATTTACATTAATCGGATTTTCCGTTATGATGATTTTAGATATTGCATTAGGATAAAAAAATCTTGCATCTATATGTGCAAGGTTTTATTTTGAATTTCTAGCGTATTCTATTCTCTTCATTCTTTTTATTTTTATTCAATATATTTTGTTTTAATGCTAAAAACGGATATTAATGCAGTTAATCACCGTCCATTATATTGTTGTTTTGCTTTGCTATCGTTATAGTATCGATAATTTTAATTCTTTAATCATTAGTGAAATCCCCACTTCCACTTATCGGGATTGTTTCACCTAAATAAGTAGGATTTGGTTTTAGAATACATTTAATAAAATCTTTGTTTCTGGCTAGTATTTCACGAAGTTCTCTTTTAGTTTGTCCTCCATACTTCCTTGGATTAGAAGGTATGCCGTAGGCTTCAATCCCTAGTTTATTGGCAATGTATAGAGCACGATATAAATGATATTTTTGTGTAACTATTAGTACTTTTTTTACTCCAAATATCTCTCTTGCTCGATACAAACTATCATAAGAAGAAAATCCAGCATGATCCATAAAAATATCTTCGGAAGGTATTCCATTTTGAATCGCAAATTCTTTCATAATGTTTACTTCATCATATTCTTTTCTTCCATGATCTCCGCTCATAATGATTTTAGAAGAAACACCTTTTTTATATAAAGAAATAGCCTCCAATAATCGATCTTCTAACATGTGACTTGGTTTATCACCCCATATTCCTGCTCCTAGCACAAGAATTGCATTAACATTTTCAATTTTAGTAACTTCCTCTTCACTTAAAATTTGATTTTTAGTACTTCCTTTTACATAAAAATTTAAAGAAAATACAAAGCATAAACAAACGAGGCATAGAATACAAACACATTTTGTTAGTTTTAATACTTTCTTTTTCATAACTTTTTCCTATTTCCACACCAACGAGCGCAGTTTTCGATTCTTTCTCCACCATCTCCTTGCTCTTTATCATAAGCAAAAGATTTTAATAAATCGCATGGAAAATCACTACATTCTCCACAACAACTTACCATTTTATCTTCACTGCATTTTTTAATAGGACAAACTTCTCCCCAAAAAGGTTGCGTGATGTTTAAACAACCTTGGCATATTTTTTCTTCTTGTTTAAAATGACATTTCGAACATTCAATTCCACATCTAGATTCCACTTCATTTTTGGTTTGTAATTCTAACATACTTTCACTACTTTCTATTTTTCTTAAAATTTCTATAATTTCCTATTGCTATAACAAGCCAAGTCAATCCTAATGCTAAATTTAATATTTCTTGATGAAAAAAATAAACGCCAAAGAAACAAATACATGCTAAAAATGATAAAACAATCGCAATAAATTCGCTTTTCATATTTTATTCTTTCTCTAACTCTAGACTATCATAACCACCTAAATCATAAACGGTATATCCTAAATCTTTTAAGGTTGTATAGGCAATTTTGCTTCTTGTACCACTTTTGCAATAAACAAAAATTGTCTTTTCTTTGTCTAAATTTACATTTTTATCTATGGTTTCATAAGGAATATTTATGGCACCCTTAACATGACCACTTTTATATTCTTCTTCTGTTCTAACATCAATAATTGTATATTCTTCCTTCTCCATAATTTCTTTATAAAATGGTTTATTAGCACTACTACAACCATAAAAAAACAAACTGATAAACATGAACAAAACAATTTTTTTCAAATTCTTACCTCTTTCTTAAATTTATTATAGCAAATATAACAAAAAAGAGAAGTGTTTTGTTATGTAAATAATTTGTTAACATTATTCATTAATAGTTCTTGTATCATTTTATCTTCTAATCTATTGATAGAAAATGTTTTACTTCCTGCATGGTTTAGACTAGATCCGCAGTGGTAAACGATATTTTCGTCTATTATAAAGTATCTGTCATGAAAAGTATTTGAATAAAAAACTTGCAAATTCTTATATTGTTGATTATATTTTTCAATGTCTAATGGTTTTAAAAGTTTTCTTTGTAATTAAAATTACTTTACATTCTAGATTTTTTATCATATCTAATACTGTTTTATCGGCGTAACTATCAATGATTATTAGTTCTTCTTGTGACTCTTTCATAATGTCTATAATTTTGGAATAGGCATCAAAAATCTGCTCATTAAAATAGATTTCATTTGCTTTTCTTTTCTCTTCTCTTCAAATTTTGAAAACGACGCTTGTAATAATTTTATGTTTTCTGTATTTTTCATGACTTGATTATTAATATATTTTTGTTCTAATAAATTGGTAGAAATGTTTTTACGCATGGCAACAAAAGCGTCCATAATTTTTATACTTATTTCTTCTGCAACACTTGTTTTTAAAATGGTGGCTAGCATAGCAACACCTTGTTCTGTAAAAACATAAGGAAACGTGCGACTTTTATTATTTATGTTTGCGGTTTCAACTTGAAACCGCAAAATAGATAGTTCATGTTCTGTAAGTTGAAACATATATCTTTCCGGAAAACGGTTGATATGTCTTTTTACTGCTAAATTAATAGATTTTGTACCATTTGCGCATTGATAAAGTCTTGCTAAATCGGAATCTAACATAACTTGTTTACCTCTCACTTCATAAATCATGCTTTCCACATTTATATTTTTTTCTATTAATTCATTCAAACCTTAGACCTCCTTTTTTGTAGGATATTTTAACATAGAAAAAACGACTCTAAACTAGAAATCGTTCGACAAAATATTCCCTATTTATAATGTTCATTTTTACTTTCTATTTCTTGTAATTCAAATCTATATTTTTGTCCATTTTTATTTACTTCTTCTAAAAACATTTCATAAGGTCTACACCAAAGTTTATTATCTTCATAAAGGGCACGATAAGCCACCATTTTTTCTCCTGTTTCACTATGGTAAATTATATCTTCTACCATATACAAATCCCCACTATAATGTTTATAGATTCCTTTTATTTTTAATTCTCTCATTTTTTCTACTCCTTTAAAAACATTATAACAAAAACTAGAAAATATTTGTTAAATAAATAACGTTTTGATGTTGGCAATTAAAGACTCTTTTAACAACTCATCTTCTAAAATATTGATAGAAAATGTTTTATTTCCCGCATGGTTTAGACTAGATCCACAATGGTAAACGATATTTCTATCCAAAATAAAGTGTCTGTCATGAAAAGTATTTGAATAAAAAACTTGCAAATTCTTATATTGTTGATTATATTTTTCAATGTCTAAGGGTTTTAAAAGAGTAGCAAGCATAGCAATCCCTTGTTCTGTAAATACTCGCGAATTTTTAAATCTCCCTCCTCTTCTTTCTATTTTTTGGTCGAAATTTTAGACCAAAAAATTATCGCTTTCTTCTTCCGTTAATTTCCAAGAAAACCTTTCTGGAAATTTATCAGGATTATTTTTTACGGCTTCGTTAATTCTTTTTGTTTCCACTTGATATAATTTGGCAAGATTCGAATCAAGCATAACCTGGCAACCTCTTGCTTCATAAATCATGCTTTCCACTTTTATATTTTTTTCTATTAATTCATTCAACCTTAGGCCTCCTCGTCTTTTTTAAAGTATAGTTTAGCACAAAAAAACGACTCTAAACTAGAAATCGTTCGACAAAATTTTTATCTATTTTTTGTTTTTAGTTCCTTTATTTTATTTCTTTTGAATAAGCAATATTTTTTACTTTCATGCCAAATTTTTCATAGGTTTTTATAGCATTTGTATTTTCTTCATTCACGGTTAAATAAATATCTGTGCAATTCGCTTCTTTGGCATATTTTTCTATGAATTCTAATAGGGATGAACCTATTCCTTGCCCACGATATTTATTATCTACACACATGGCATCAATAGACAATTGTTTTCTAAAACGCAGAATAAGATTTTCTTTTTCTACAATACAAAATGTAACATATCCTACAATTTTATCTTCTATTTTAACAACAAATATACTTTTTTCTTCCATTAAACTTACAAATCTTTCTTTTGTTATGGCTTCTTTGGGCGGCAAAAATAGGTCTGGTCGCCAACTAACATGTAGTTCATGGACTTGGCACGCTAAGTCGTTTACTTGTTCATAGTCATTTATAGTTGGAACTTCTATTTTCATACAATCACTTTCCATTTCTTATCTAACACAACTATAACATGAGTTTAAAAAATTTAGAAGTCATTCTTCTAAACTAAATTTTTTTATTTTTTCGTATTCCCTCTCCGTTATTTTATAAATGCCATTGTAAGGCTGTTCTATATAAAAGTTATTCTTTCTTTTGTATAGAAACAAAGTAGAGGTTCCTTTTTCTACAAAATGAAAATCAATTTTTAATTTTTCCTCTGTATTTACAGGAATATCTTGGATACTTTCTATTTTTGTAGTTCTTTCCTCGCTATTTAGTATATCTAAAATTTCTTGTTTCTTTTCTACATTTTCTATTTCCTTATTTTCTATCTCTATGCTTTTTATTTTTTCAAGATTGGGTAAATGCAGTAAATATTTAGGTTTATTGATAAAGTAAAAAGTTGTTTCTATTCCTATAAATAGAAATATTCCCATTAAGAAAGCAATTATAAATTTCTTTTTCATTCTTCACCTACTTATTTATATTTTTCTTGAACTTTGTTTGTTAATTCCTCGTAATACACTTCTTTCCAACTTACTACTCCGCGAACAATCATATATTTTAATTCAATATAAGCATCTTGTTTTAGTTCTCTTGAGGTTTTAAATTTAATTTCTTTAGCACCTCCATTTTCTTTGTAAGCAGTCAAGGTGTATTCATATTGCATATCTCCCTCTACAAGATTCATTTTAGTGTTATCAATTTTGGCATAATACATAGTGTATTCCTGAAATGTAAAATAATAAGTCATTCCACATAATAAAATTAATAGTATTGTTCCTATTACAATAGGTATGTTTTCTTTAATCTTCAATATATCCTCTCTCTTTCTTTGTTGTACTTATATAAGTACTTCCTAAAATTTTGTCATAAAAATGTTTCTTTTTGGTTAGTATGATAAGTCCATTAATAAGATAAAATAAGACAATCATAACTAAACTTGCTAGATAAAAATAGATAGAAATTTTTGCATCGGCCTCTAAGTGATTCACTAAGTGGTATGTTCCTAAAAGAGACCAAAACGGAAATAAAAAATAATAGATTAGTAAAAATAAATTTCTAAAAACAGAACGGATGAATCGTACATTTTTATATTCTATTTTGACATGTAAGAAACTTCCCCCTAGTGTTTCATTTTTATTTAGTAATGGAATTATACCATAATAAAGTAAGAAAACAATTAGAAAGGGATGGTAACCTTTTAAAAATAAATTTGTTAACATACCAATAAAAATATACAAAAAGAAATCTAAGAAAAAGAGGGTTATTCTTCGAAGTCCTGATACTTCTTCTCCTACTCTTCTTGCTTTTTCGTCTAGTTCTGTTCTCGTTGGTAGGTAGTTATCTAGAATTCCCATCATGCCATATCCAATGAGTCCACCTAAAGTATTGGTTAGTAAGTCATCCACATCAAAGACGCGATAAGGATGAGGGTAGATAAAGTAAAGACCTGTTATTTGGGTTAGTTCAAAAAATAGACTTAATAAGAAACTAAAAGTAAAGGTTTCTTTTAAACTGCATTTAAAGTAATAACGTAAGTACATTCCAAAAGGAATGGTCATAAATACATTAAAGATAACGGTATAAAAACATGGTTCTGTTAAGGCTTTTAAATAGGTACTTGGATTTGTGATAATTAGTGATGATTCGCGGATTATATCTTTTATAAATCCAAATGGTAGTAAACGAATCATATTGGGTTTTTCTACTACACTCTCTAAATTAGGAAGTGGTAATATGACTAAGAAATATATGGTAATCATATAAAGAATAAAGGAATACACCACTAACGTTTTAAAAGGCTGAATGGATCCATATTTATGGTATTCATGCAAAATAAAAGGAATGGTAAAAATAAGGGCTATGAATGGAAAAATCAAAATGGATGATTTAATTGCTGTTACATAGGCCATATTTACCACTCTTTTCTATTCTTTTTTTATTTTAGCATAGATTTATTTTTCTTTTATGATGTTTTTGCTTACAAAATAAGTAATTAGGAAATATCCTCCATAGATTAAGCCTAAGAAAATGGCTGTCATGATGATGGATGGAAGTAATTTATCGTTACCGAATGTTGCTAAAAGAAAGTTACAGAATTGGATACCAAAGATGGAATGTATTCCTGCAATCACAAGTGGGAATAAGAAGAATATCGCAATTTGGTAGAATAAAGCCTTATTTAGCATTGCCTCGTCGGTTCCTATTTTTCTTAGCATAGCAAATCGCATTTTATTGTCTGTTGATTCTGATAGTTCTTTTAGTGCAAGAATGGCTGCACTTGAAATCAAGAAAATAATTCCTAAGTATAAACCAATGAATGTTACCATGGCACCAAGACCAATACTTGCTTCATAAAGAGCAATTTTTGTTGCTCCGCTAAGGTTTGTTTTTGCATTGTAAGGATGACTTTCCATATCTATTGCTATGCGATTTTCGATGATTTCTTTTTCTTCTTCTGTTCCTTTATAGTTTGCGGTTAAGATACTTTCTACTTTTAAGGATTCATTTACTGCATTATCTGGAATGATAAAGATTCCACTGTTGGCATGGGTACTATTCATAAAAATAAATCCATCTTTTACTTCTTTATATTTAGGGCTATAATTTTTTCCTAATAGGTTTATCGTTGTATTTCTTTCTAATGCAACAGAACGTATACTCACTAGTTCTTTGTAGTCAGCAATCAAAATGTATTCATTTTCGTTTAATGTATATTCTTCTAGTGAAAATAATTTAGCAAGTTTGTTGTAGTCGCTTAGTTTGATAAATGTTTCTTCATTTTCATAATTCATTAGCGGGTATTTCGTTTTTAATTCGTCATAATATGTTCCTAATGTGTCTTTTATTTTAATTTCTTCTGTTCCATAAAGATTAAATTCTACAATATCTTTTAAATAGGCATCTACATCAAAGTTTAAGTTTGCTAGTGTTTCTCTTAAGGGAATGGTAGAGTCTTCTATCATTTTATCTGTAAATCGCCATGAGTTTTTTACTGATTCTTCAGTTAAATTCAAGTATTTATAAAATTGGACATCGACAGGAGCCATTGTTTTTAAGTTAGCAGTCATGGAGTTTTTAATGGAAAGTGAGGAAGACAAAACACAGATGGTTACGAATAGCATAAGGCAAATTACTGTCATAGACATTACGGTTGTGTTGATTTTACTACTGATTTGGCGAACAACAAAGGTATTTAGTCCATGGTAGTATACTTTTTTCATGTGCATTACAATTCTTAAAATTAATCCAGATAAAGACCAAAAAAGAAAGAATGTAGAGATTGCTCCCATAATAATAGGTTTGAATATTTGCGTGGCTTCTGTTAACTCTGCTATTCCTCCTGTAACCAAGTAGTAAGCATATCCTAATACAGTAGAAGAAGCAATAAAGATGATTGTACAAATCAATGGATTTTTAAGTCTTACTTTTTCACTTTTCTTGCTTCCATGTAATAAATCAATTAATTTGCATCTATTTACGTTTACCGTATTAAAAATCATGACAAGGAAATACATAATACCAAAATAGATAAGTGTTTTTATACAGGCGCTACTTGAAAAAGTAAAGGTAAATTTGGTTAAGTTTGCTTCAAACATATTGGCAACTAATAAACTCATAAGTTGTGATAATACAATACCTACGCATAAACCTACGAATAAAGAAATAATTCCTATAAATAAGGTTTCAAAGAATAAAACACTGGCAATTTTTCGTTTGCTCATACCAAGGGTTAAATAAATTCCAAATTCCTTGTTTCTTCTTTTGATTAAAAACCTAGAAGCATAAATAATTAAAAAACCTAAAATAAAGGAAACAAAGACACTGACTCCTGATAACATATTGGTCATAAGTTTTATGATTTCTCTTGTTGATGAGGTTACATCCATCATAACGGTTTGGGAATCAATCGCATTAAAGACATAAAATATGGCAACTCCTAGAATGAGTGTAAAGAAATAGATGGCGTAATCTTTAATGCTTTTCTTGATGTTTTTTAAAGATAATTTACAAAGCATCGTTTAAATCCCCACCTAAAAGGGTTACGACATCAATAATTTTATCAAAAAATTCTTTTCTTGAATCGTTACCTTTACGGATTTCATTGAATACTTTGCCATCTTTTATAAATATAACACGAGTTGCATAAGACGCTGTGAAAGCATCGTGAGTAACCATTAGAATGGTTGCTTGTAGACTTTCGTTTAAGTAATTAAATCTTTCTAGTAACATACGTGCCGATTTTGAGTCCAAAGCCCCAGTTGGTTCATCTGCTAAAATGAGTTTGGGGTCGGTGATAATTGCTCTAGCACTTGCTACCCTTTGCTTTTGTCCTCCACTCATTTGGTAAGGGTATTTTTTTAAGACACTTTCGATGTCTAGGTCGCTTGCCACTTTCTTGATTTTTTTATCAATGGATGAAATATGTTCGTTTTGAATGGTTAAGGCAAGAGCAATATTTTCATAAGCCGTTAAAGTGTCTAGTAAGTTAAAGTCTTGAAAGATGAATCCTAACTCTTCTCTTCTAAATTTATTTAGGGCATTTCCTTTTAATTTTGTAATGTCACTCTCTCCAACAAAAATGTGACCACTGGTTACTTTATCAATTGTCGAAATACAATTTAAAAGGGTTGTTTTTCCTGAACCAGAAGATCCCATAATGGCAACAAACTCTCCTTTTTCAACTTCAAAAGAGATGTTATCAATGGCTTTCGTTAAAGAAGAGCGACTTCCATAATATTTTTCTATTTTTTCTATTTTCAAAATATTTTCCATAAAATATTTCTCCTTTCACTTGTTCATTCTAAAGGAAAAGTACTTGTTTGTCGTAAGTTTAATATAACACTATCTTACATTTTTGTAAGGTTACTTAGCCACTTTATAAAATTCGTTTTTAGAGAATTTAATTATTACTTTGGTAAATTCTTGTTCTTTCGAATCGATTTCAATGCTGTGTCCTAATTTCATACATAAATTCTTGGCGATATATAAACCCATACCTGTGGATTTTGTTTTTATTCTTCCATTGGTACCTGTATACGTTTTTTCAAAGACTCTTTTGATGTCACTTTCTAATATACCTATGCCATTGTCTAAAATACTTAAATAAATCTTGTCTTTTTCTTCTCTTCCTTCTATCTTTATATAAGAAGATGTATTTTCTTTTTTGTATTTTATACTATTGTTTATAATTTGATTTAAAATAAATTCTAACCATTTGGCATCCGTATTTACTAAAAAGTTTACATTTTCAACTTGAAATTCGATATTGTTTTCAAGAAGTTCATCTTTATTTTTTAAAGCAACATTATTTATGATATTTTTTAATTCGATTTCTTTAATTAAATAGTCATGTTCCGCATTTTCACTTCTTACATAATATAAGACTTGTTCTACATAAGTATCTATTCGATGCATTTGCTCTAGCATTTTTTTGTTAAATTTTTCTTTGTGGTTATGCGTCATTAAAATAAGGGAGGCGATTGGTATTTTTACTTCGTGAATCCACATTTCGATGTATTCTTTAAAATCGTCGGTTTGTGTTTCCAATATTTTTACTGTTTCTGCCATTGATTTATTAATTTCGTAAAGTGCATGGGTAATTAATTTTCCTTCGTAAAAGTTGGGCTTTTCTATAGTTTCTAAAACAAGGTATGCTTTGTCTAAGTTATTTATATTTTCTAATAAATGGGTATAAAATTTTTGTTTTCGAAAGAAATCAATTGTTAGAGATAAGATTATCAATAAAAAATTTAAAAGGGATAAGACAATGATTAAACTTTTTTCTACTTTAAAAGCAAATAGGAATAAAAGCGCAATACCATATGTGCCTAGAAATAAAAGAATCACATATATTTTATCTTTTAAGTAACTTGTAAATTTCATGTTAATATATACCCTATTCCCTTTCTTGTTTCAATAGCAGTGGCATGTCCTATACTTTTTAGTTTGCTTCTTAGTCTACTTATGTTTACAGTTAGAGCATTGTCGTTTATGTACTCATTGTTGTTCCAGAGGTCAGTCATTAATTCATCACGAGTTACTATTCTATTTTGGTTATTTAATAAATAGTTTAAGATAATCATTTCATTTTTTGTTAAAATAATTTCTTCCTTGTCTTTTATAATCATTCCTTTTTGCTTATGGATAATTAGATCTTTGTAGTGAATCGTGTCACTTGTGTTTTCCATTCGTTTAAAAATTGCTCCAATACGTAAAAGTAAAATGGTTGGATTATATGGTTTTGTAATAAAGTCGTCTGCTCCGTAAGAAATAGATAACACTTCGTCAATATCTGATGCACGACTCGTTACCATAATGACAGGAGTATTTTTCGTTTCTCGTATTTTTTTTAGTAGAACTTCTCCATTGATATAAGGAATATTGATATCTAACAGAATTAAGTCAGGATTGGCATTCATAATATTTTCATAACTATGTTCAAAATCTTCAAGGAGGCTTGTTTCATAACCCGCATTTTCTAGTAGTTCTTTTAATTCACTTTTAATTGTTTTATCATCTTCTACAATCATGATTTTTTTCACGTATTATCACCACTTCTATTTAGTATAGCATAGATTCAAAAAGTTATATCTTACAATGTTGTAAGATATAAGAAGTAATTTTCTTAATATAAACTCTTATTTTTCATTTCCTTTTCTTTTAATCTAAATTCTTTTTTGCCATTAGTTCCTTTTTAGCAGATTGTTTGTCTTTTCTAATTCTTTTAAACTTTTTTCAGGAGTAGGTAATTCTTCAGGCATTGTGTTACCTAGTTCTTTTATTGTGTTTCTTATTTTACTACCAACTTCATAATGAACTTCATTTGCCTCCTTTTCTGTTTTACTCTTTTTTTGAACTTCTGTTCTGTTTGTAAAATTCTAAATAAATTTGCAATTTCCTTTTTTATTTTGTCATTCTTTTAAATTTATAAATTTATTTTTTTATTTTCTCCTCTACTTTAATTGCTAATTCTGGGTACACTTTTAATAAATCTTTGATTGCTCCTTTTAAACCTCTGTTTTCAAATTCTACAAATTTATCAATTAAATCTGCGTTATCAATTGGCATTCCTTTGGGTCTATTTGGATATCTAAAAATTACAATATTTTCTTTTTTTTCTTCTTCTAAAATTCCATTTAAAACATTTGGATAGAAAGTTTTATTTAATGGTATTAATTCTTTTGCAAAAGAAATAACTTCCAAAGACCATAAATAATCATAATGAGAGAATGTTCTTCCATCAAGTTCATAAAGATATCCAGGTTTATCATAAATCTTCTTCAATAATCCTTTTCTTCTTTCTACTAATTCTGGTTTGCCTGAAACACTGGACAAACGAAAATCTAAATCATTCCAATTTCCCATATAAAGCATGGCAACCACTTTATTATCTGTTGCATAAATGCATTCTTTTTGGTGAGTGCTTTTATGAGGAATTAATTTTGTAATATCACCACTTGGACTCCCATGATATACTTTTTTTTCCATAACTACTCTCTTTCTAATACTACAACACTTTCTACATGGCTTGAATGCGCACTATGAATAGTTTACTTTGACATGTTTGTTTATAACTGACTATTTCATAATATACAAGTAAAATAAGTACAATGTTTATTATGTATAATTAGTCCTTGTTTAATTTATCAGCAATCTTATTGATTTTATTAATTGAATTTAAATATTCTTTTTCAATTGCAGTAAGTTCTTTTATTTGATATTTTTCATATTCTAATTTTGCTTTCTCTATTGCTTTCTTATGGCTAATACTGCCAGCATCATTTAAAACATTTGCATCTAAAGAATTTAGTATTTTATCTAACTGATTAATATAATCTTTCATTCTCATCGGTTTATGTTTCATTGCTTGAAATTCTGCAAAATCAAAATACCCTGAAACTAAATTATTTAACATTAAAAGTTCTTCTTCTGTTAGATAATTTTTAGCGATTTCTATATCATTAATGCTTGGCAACTCGCCTTTAAAGTTCGTAAGCCCCATAAAAGGTTTATTGGAGTCGGCACGATTATAAATTACTTCTGCAGCGGTATTGCCATGTGCTGCGAAATGGAACTTATTCTGAACTATTTTAAAGAATTTTATTGTTTCTTCAGCATTAGGATTATAATCAATGGCTGTCGCATACAAATCTAAAACTTGTCTATATAGCACTTTTTCACTTGATCTTATATCTTTAATACGATTTAAAAGTTCATAAAAATATTTGCCACCACCGAGACTTTTAAGACGTTCATCATCCATACTATACCCTTTAATAATATATTCCTTAATTCTCGCAGTTGCCCATTTTCTAAATCTTACGCCTTCTAAAGATTTAACTCGATAGCCAACACTAATTACTACATCTAAATTATAATAATCTACTAAATGAGTTTGAATTTTACCATCTATTGCACCATGTTTAGTGGTTGTTGCAATTTTTGCAACAACCTCATCTCTATTTAATTCTTCTTCCGCAAATATATTTTTTATATGCCTAGAAATTACCGATTTATCTCTTCCAAATAATCTTGTCATTTGTACTAAAGATAACCAAACTGTTTCATTTTCTAAATTAACATCTAATTTTATATTTCCATCTTGAGATTCATATATTACTAATTCTGTTTTATTTTCTTCTATTAATTCATTTTTCATTTTATTTTCAAACCTCTCTATTTTCTTATATTTTTATTTGTTTAATTACACACATCATTTTACTTTTGCAAAATAAACTCCCAAGTATATTTTTTTCTTCCTTTACGAGTAGTTACATCTTCATTTAAAACAACTACACTCCACTGCTTTGTTAATATATCAAATTGTTCTTGATTAAATAGTCTTTTATGTTGTTCTTTTATTGGGTCATAGTAAAAGTCCTTTTCCATCTCTATATAATTATCGTTACATATGCATTTTTATCAGAATTCATTCTTCCAATAAATAAACCACCCTTTTCAAGAACTTCATAAATTTCATCAAATATTTCTTTTGTCTTTTCCATATCAAAATAATGAAGAGATAAATTTGCATTTACTAATCCTACGGAATTAGGTTCAAATGGCAAACCATCAACAATATCAAAATTCATTATATTAGCATTATGATATATCTCTTTAAACATATTTGTTGCTTTTTTTGAAAAATCGCATGATGTTACATTAAATCCATTTTCAAATAACCATATTGAATCTTGACCCAAACCACATCCTAAATCAATAGCATTTTTATTATTTATATTACAAATAATATCTTTATATTTTATCATCCATATATCATTAAAAAAAATCTTGTTCTGATTCCTTTAGATTCATATAATATGTTTCATCCCAATATTTTTTATCACTCATAATATTTAATCTCCTTTTATAATTCATTTTTTTCAAAATAGAGTTTAAGTATTCAACACATACCAGTTAGGGTGGTATGATGAAACATATTCTCCACAGACAACCTCCACAATATTTTTTTCAAAAATTAGTAAAAATATCATTTTTTTATCGTTTTTTTACCATTTTTTTACCCCTACTGAATAGTTGATTTTCCCTTTATTTATAAGGGTTTATCGCCTCGTCATCACGCATACACATTCAACGTGATGCGTGTAACTAAACATATCTAAAATATAAAATTTTTTTATTTTATATATAGTCATCAATTTTTTTAAATCTCTTGCAAGAGTTAAAGGATTACAAGAAATATAAATGATTTTTTTTGCATTACTTTCTAGCATAAATTCACAAGAAGATTTAGCAAGTCCACTTCTTGGTGGGTCAATTATAATCGTATCAAAAGTTTCTTTAATCTTAGGGATAGTTTTATAGGCATCTCCGAGTATTGGAAAGATATTTTCCCTTTTGTTTAATTTTTTATTTTCTACGTTATCTAAAATGGCATTCCTAACAATTTCCACGCTATAAACTTTATTTGCATTTGTACTCGCAATGATTCCAAGCGTTCCCACTCCAGAATATAAATCGAGTACTATCTCACTTTTTTGAATATTCTCTCTTACTAATTGAAACATTTTCGTTGTGATATAAGGATTTACCTGAAAGAAAGCATCATAACTTACTTTAAAAAGATATCCATTCATTCGTTCGTAAAAGAAATTCTCTCTATAAATAGTTTTATCGTTTAAAACGACACCTACTAATTTGCTTTTTTGAAACGCTTCTCTTTTAAAATTCACTTCTTCTTTTGTTTTTAAAATAAGCAATATTTCATCATTATAATTGGAACGAATCGTTACGGAACCATTCTTTATCGTTAAATTCTTTAATTCTTTTAAACAAGTATTTATGCTTTCTTTTGCTAAAGGGCACTCTTCTATTTCAATTAGAGTATGACTACTTTCTTCATAAAAGCCAATTTTATTGTTTTCTATTTTCAAAGAAAGTTTATTACGATAATTTTTAGGGTTTGAATTCTCAACAACTTCTAAGTTAGAAAACTCTATTTTTTCTTTATTTAAAATATTTTCTACTTTCTCTTTTTTATAGTTTAAAGTCTCTAAATAAGTCAGGTGTTCTAAATCACATCCCCCACAAATAGAAAAATAAGGACAAAAAGGTTCTACTCTACTTTCCAATTTTTTCTTATGCTCTATTACTTCTGCAATGTTATACTTTTTTGTTTCTTTTTTTATTTTACATAATACAATTTCACCAGGCAAAGCATTTTTTATAAACGTTACTTTTCCATTTATATACCCTATTCCTCTTCCTTGATGATCCATTTTTTCTATTTTTATGTCGTTCATATTTAACACCAATTTTATTATACAATAGAAATATAGGTATACCCAATTCTTTTTTCGTTCATACTAAAAATGGTGAAATATATGCAAGAGAAAATCTTAAAAAGACTACAAGAAGAATTTGAAAAAAACACAGACTTTATTGTCAAAAAAATTAAAACAAAGCAATTTAAAGATATTTATGTTATCTATTTAGAAAGTGTTACAGGTAGTGACAAAGTAAATGATTATATTTTGAAACAACTCACTTCAATTAATAATTTAAAAGGTGTAAAAAAATATGATATCGAAAGTATAATACCAGGACCTAATACGGTCAAAATAAAAGAAGTTGACCAAATTGAATTTTATTTAACGAATGGTTTTACTATTGTTTTAACGAGTAAAGAGATTTTAGGATTTGAAACCAAAGCCGACATTAATCGTAGTGTAAGTGTACCTGAGGTACAAAAATCCATTTATGGACCTAGTGATGCTTTTACTGAAAATATTCAGATTAATTTAGGACTTTTAAAACGTCGTATTAAATCAAGTCACTTAAAAAGTGATGATTTGAATATGGGAAGGAAAACCAATACCAAAGTACAAATTTTATATTTTGATGATATCACAGATGAATCCATTGTTAATTCTATTAAAGATAAATTAAATAAAATCGATGTAGATGGAATTATTGATGCTGGAAATATAGCCAATATTTTATCAGAAGATGAAAAAACTCCTTTTCCTACAATTTCCCAAAGTGAAAGGCCAGATGTGATTGCAACAGCACTTTTAGAAGGAAAAGTTTGTGTCATGGTAGATACGTCCCCTTTTGTCTTAATCCTTCCTTCTTTTTTTGCAGACTTTATTAATCCTGTTGTTGACAATTACAATCGTAATGTTAATGTAAACTTTTTGAAAGTTTTACGTTTTTTTAGTTTTTTTATTACCATGATGCTTCCAGGTATTTATATTTCACTTGTGAATTATAATATGGAAACAATCCCTACAAGTTTACTTGTAAATTTTGCTGGACAAAACGATGGCGTACCATTTCCTACTATTATTGAAGCCATTGTAATGGTAATTGTTTGTGAAATTTTAAGGGAAAGTGATTTAAGGTTTCCAAGTAGTTATGGAAGTGCCATTTCAATACTTGGGGCTTTAGTATTAGGAGAAGCCGCTGTTTCTGCTGGAATTGTAAGTCCAATCATGATTATTATTATAGCATTTACCTTTATCACAAGTTTAATTTTCACAGAACTTGAAGTTATCAATGCCATACGGTATTTTAGATTCGTCTTTTTAATTCTTGCTGCTATGTATGGTCTTTATGGAATTGCACTCGCACTCATTTACTTTTTAATCCACATTACCAGTGTATCTTCAGCAGGAAAACCATATTATTATCCAATTGTTCCTTTTGATTTTACTTATATTAAAAAAACATTATTTAAAGTAAAATATGTCAATGATACCAAAAGAAGCAAAGTACTTGCGAAGAAAAACCAAATTAAGAAAAAGGTGGGTGAATCATGAAAAAAACTATTCTTATCCTTCTTGCTCTGTTATTTTTAACAAGTGGTTGTTATGATTACACTGAATTAAACGATATGGCAATTGTTTCAGGAATTTCTGTAGACTATGAAAATGATAAATTTGAAGTAGCGTATGAAATATTAAATACCATCAATCCAGAAGATAATCCAGAAGCCTCAAAAGTATATGTCACACAAGGAAGTGGAAGTTCTCTTTCGGAAGCATTTTCAGATGCCTCTTTAGAAATTGCGAAAGTTCCTTATCTGGCACACTTAAAAACACTAGTTATTAGTGAAGAAGTGGCTAGAAATCATGTTAAAGAAATTATCGACTTTTTAATCCGTGATAATCATATACGTAACATTTTCTACTTAGTAATTGCGAAAGATACTTCGGCTTTTGAAATCATAAACAACACAGATACTAATAATCCAGTTGCAAGTACAGCCATTGCCAAATTAATCGATAGTCTTCTTTTTGCCAACAACATTGCTGCAAATTTAAATTATGAAAAATTTGTTACCAATATTATTGATCCTCGAAAAGATACTTATGCTTCTTCTATCGAAATTAAAAATGGAATCTTAAAACTTGGCCCTCTTGCCATATTTAAGGGATACAATATGCAAACCTTTTTATCGGAAGATGAATCGGCAACCTTTAATGTAATGAATGGAGATTCAAAAGAAATTCATTTTACAGTGAGTTGCCCAAATGATGAAGAAAATGATATAATTTTAACAACTTTTAATAACCCTAAATCCGAAATTAAAATAGACGAAAATAAAGTCAAAATTTCAACTGAAATAGAAACAAGAATAGTAGAAAATCATTGCAAAATGAATTTTAAAGAAATAGAGACTTACGAAAGTATTCAAAAAAAGGTAGAAGAAAAATTAAAACAAGATATGGAAGAAGTAATAAAACAATCCATAAAATATGATAGTGATATTTTAAAAATCAAACAAATTTATTACCAAAAGAATAAAAAAGATGTTGATTTTAAATTATTAAGTTATGAATACGAAGCAAAAGCAATTATAAATAGAAATGGTTTAGTATTTGAGGTGGAACAATGACAAGCAAATTAGAAAATTTTTCAGTTCATTATTTTTTAACACGTTCACTATTTTTAGGAATTGGTTTTTCTCTTATCACTGGACTTTCCAAACAAGATAGCATTTTAGCCTTTTTATTGGGATCTCTAATTGGATTATTTTTCATTTTTCTTATCAATAAAATTCAAAAATATAAGGGAGAAAAAACATTAAGTGATGTATTAAAAGAAATGAAAGGATTAGGTGTAATTTTAAGAATCATTCTTTTTATTTATGCATTTACTTTACTTTGTGAAGGACTTACCTTTATACAATTATTTGCAGCATCTTTCTTTTTAATCAAAACTCCTATTTGGTTTATATCTCTTCCTCTTGCCCTACTTTTAATTCGAATTAGCAAAAATGGCCCTACGACTACATTTCGAGTGGCTACTTGTTTATTTCCTATTTCTCTTTTGTTAACACTTCTTTCGTTGGGAGCATTATGTGGATATGCCAGTTTAGAAAATATCTCTCCTTTATTCGTAACTCCAACATTTGATTTTATAAAATCTGTATTTTATTATACAACGCTTTCTGTTTCTCCTTCTATTCTTATGTTAGTTACTAATAAAAGCAATAGTACCTCTTCTTATCTATTGGGAAGTTTTACTTTAATTGCCAAGATGTTTTTAATTATTGCAATTGTAGGGCCGATACTTGCTAGTATTTATCGATTCCCAGAATACATTATATTGAAAGAAATTAAAATACTTGATTTTATTGAAAAAATAGAAAATATAGTTGCACTTTCTTGGATATTTGATGTCTTTATTTATCTGTCGATGTCATCTTTAATGATGAAAGAATTGCTTTTTAAAAAAGGAAAAAGTATTGTACATGCTTTATTTATAATTTTAAGTTTCTTTATTTCATTTATGTTTATAGGAAAATATTATACTAATGAACTTATGATTTATTATATTTTCCCTATATGTACAACAGTAGTCTTTCTTATAACAATTCCCACACTGTTTGGTTATTTGTTATATCGATATAAAAAAAATAGTTCAAAAAAATGAACTATTTTTTTAAATTATAGGTATCATCTTCAAAGTTATTAAAAATATTATCTGTATGATTCTCTTGATTGCCACTATATATAGAAGATATAATACTTTCATTAATAGCACCAGAGTTTCTCTTTGGTAAATCTACTCTTTTCGGCATTTCAAATGCTGGTTTATTTGGGGTAACTATTTTTTGTTCTTCCAATTCTTCTTTCGTATCTGCTTCTTCTTTTGTTAAATAAACAGAACTAAATGGTGTCGATGTTCTTTTTACTGAATCTTCGTTTCTCTCAAATATATTTATTTCTTGCTCCTCTTGTGGATAATATTCTTGTTCATGTATTACTTCTTTTGCAGAATTATCTATTATTCTTTCTTCAATGGCATCATATTTATTTAATACATCATCAATTGATTCTTCTTGTATCGGATTAACTTCCTCATTCATTATAGAATCTAAATTATAAATATCAGAAGATCTTAAAGGAATTTCTGATTCATTAGCAATAATATCTGGTTTATTTTGATTTATGTAATCCGTATTCAAAACAATATTACTAGTAGCAAAAGGATCTAATTCTTCTTTAGGAGTTTCTTCAAAATATTCTAGTGTCTCGTCTAAAATAGGAGTTTCTGTTGTTTTTTCCTTTGCTATTTCTTCCTCTAGATGAAATGAAATTGGCGCATTATTTTCTAAAGATACAGTCTCTGTTTTTTCTTTTGGTTCTTCCGCTATCGCAGTTTGTTCTATTTTTTCAATTTCTAAATCTGGTTCTTTATTTTCTTCTATTTTTTCTATCTTTGTCTGTTCTAATGATTTATGATTTTCTAATCGTTTTTCATTTCTTACCTTTTCGTCTCTTTTCCCAAAAAATAAAATTACTAAAAATGAAAACGCTAATACAGTAATTACGATAAATAATCCAATTCCAAAATAATTATTACTGTAAAGTTTATATAGGAATTCCATATCCCCACCACCTTTTATTCTATAATTAAGGATACCATATTCTATTTTACAAATCAAGTCAAATTATTATGCTACTTTACGTCAAAAAAGTGATTTTTAATTACCTTTTTATAATTACATAAACTTATTCATTTGTTTCATTACTTGATTTACTTGTTTCTGACTTGGCTTTCTTCCCATACTACTCATCATGGCTTCAATCATTTTTTCGTTGATTGGAGGATTTTTTTGCATAAACTTTTTCATTGTAAAACGTGCTCCAAAAAAACCGACTAATAAGCCAACTATTAGGCCAATTAAAATTAATAAAATGTCATGTAACATTTCCATTTCTCCTTTTCTACTTTTTATTTTACTAAAATATATATGCGTTTGTAAAGTTTATACTGCTAGTTTTTCTAACCAAAAGTAATCTTTATTTTCAAAATCACATAAAAAGAGATTGTTTATCGTTTTCAAATCATTTAAAAATACAGGTTTTATAATAGTACTTACTAATAATAAATAATGATTACGAATAGTCAGTTTTGATTCCTCTTTTTTATAAATATTATTTACTTGATGAATATTTTTAAATTTTGTATAAAAATAATTTTCACGATAATTTTTAAATAATTGAATATCTAAAGATTTACCATCTAATTTTTCTACAAGTTTGTAAAACAAATCTATTCCACGACTAATATCTTCTTTATCTAAATTATAAATAAAATCTAGCAATCGAAATAATTGATAGGGATTATTTTTTGTTAGAATTGCATATTCGTCTTTGATTTTAAAAATATAGAATGAACGCATTTTACTTCACCAAATTTAGTATAACGAAAAAAGTTTGAAAATTTTGTCGAATTAAGAAAAAAGAGTTACTTTTTTATAACTCTCTTTACAAGTTTGATATCATAATTACATACCTCTACTATTTTTAAAAACATTTCCAACGAAATTTTATTAGAGTCAGTCTCATATCTAGAATATTGTTGTTGCGTTATTTGAAGTAGTTTTGCTAGTTTTTCTTGAGTCATATTACAGGATTTACGTATTTCTTTTAATTTTATCATATTGCTAAAACTATACGAAAACTAGACGCTATGTAAGCATGTCCAATGTCATGACTAAAATTAAAGGCCCCTGCGCCAAGACCATAAAAGAAACTACCTCCACGCTTGAACCACGGATACACTGAGTAAACAAACCAACTCTCATCAATATACCATAAACTTGTTTGCCTTGTTTCACTTCTATATATAACATTACCAAATGGCCCAAATTCACTTGTAGCATCTCCTAAAATTCTTCTTTTAAAATTTTTGGAAGAACTATCATAGGTATAACTATCATAATATTTTGTAGAGGGATAATCAATTCCAGTTGTTAAAGAGCCACCGACACTATAAGGGCCATTAAATCCTGAATTATTTTCACTATCTCTACCTGATAGAGGAGCACTATTCGTAGAATCAAGCATAACTCCCATCATGTATTCCCATGCTCCTCCACTCATGTCATAGATTCCTGTATAGTTTCCAGTTGTACTTGCTACTTGACTTGTTGGATTCTTGTAATTATATGTATTTGTTCCATCTATACCTAAATTTGTACTTTCATATCGATTACAATTTTCATTTGTTCCAGTATATCCACATGTTGGTTCATTTTTTGCTGCATATCCAGTTATATAGGCACTATTGTTGTTAATTCTTACACTTGTAGAAGAACCATATTTTGAGTGTTGTAAATAGGCAACTGCTCCCCACTCTGTATTCTTCATCATATGACTATCTAATTCTCTTTTGTAATTGTAACTTGCTAGATGAGCATTTACTAGTTGTATATTTCTCCAACTATATACATTCGGTTTGATTTGGATTTTAGTTGAATCAGATGCATTTACTTGAGCAGCAGTCGTACTCGTTGCTCCTTTGTATCCTGTCTCAAACTTTCCTACCCATAAACCATTCGTTCCCATACTTATGAATGCAGGTGGTGTCATATAGTCTCCAATCTTACAGTTTCCAGTTGCACCACTCGTCATTGGGGTTGTACATTCTCCTGCATTCTCATCACTTGTATTTTCAAGTCCAAATTTAATCGGAATCTCATGTACTTTACTTTCATCTATACTTGTTAGACTTTCATATTCTCCTAAATCCCATATTT